>CASGEW010000004.1 GCA_949300615.1 uncultured Bacteroidales bacterium | reverse complement strand
GCATCCAAGTAACATACCCCTTTGAGCTCTTTCCAGGCCGATTTCTGGTTGATCCGGTCGAGCCATCGGGGAACCTCTTCTTCGCCTTCTCCTCGGAATACGCCCTCCACAAAACGGTTGGCCCGAAGAAACGGCTCGTTGTCTCCCAAAAACTCCGGCCCTCCCAACAGGATCGTACATCCGGGCAGCAGAGCTTTGATGCGCCCGGTAAGTTGGATGATGTGCTCGACGGTAAACAACCAGCAGGTAGCGGCGATGATGTCGGGACGGCGGCTTACGGCTTCGTTTACGATTTGAGCCACGGGAGTGGCCACGGTTCCCGATAGTACGTCCCAGACAATATCGGCCGGTTTTTCCCGGTTCAACGTCTGGGCATGGATGGCGGGCAATGCCAACGACGAATGTGCATACGAACTGTTTATGTCTAACCAGAGGAGTTTCATTACAAATAATTGTAGGTGCAAAAGTACGGCGATTCTTTGGCCGGTACAAAAATATGTGGGAAAAGATGGCGGGATGCTGCTTCTTCTTGTATGAAATTGAAAGGATTTATTAAAATATTGTCCTATTCTGTTTTTTCATTCAATCATTTTTCTTACTTTTGTGTAGAATTTTTATGGAAATGGGTGAAACGCCGAAAAGTTTATTGGATGCGTTGGGCGCAAAAATCCAGTTGTTGATGGCTCGCTGCGATGCTTTGAAAAAAGAAAAGTGTCGGCTTGAACAACGAGTGGAAGAGTGTGAACAGACTATTTCCGTATTGAAAGCGCAGCAGGAAACGCTGCAAATAAAATATCAAAGATTGAAGATGGCCAAGGCCCTGAGCGGGGACGACGAAGATGTAAAAGCCTCGAAAGCCAGATTCAATAAGTTGGTGCGGGAAATCGACAAATGCATCTCTCTTTTAAATGAATAGATGCGATGAACGATAAATTTACAATTCACTTGAAGATCGCCGGTGGCACCTATCCGATTCGGATCGAACGCGGAGAAGAGGAACGGTACAGGAAAGCGGCAACGATGGTCGATGAAGGCCTGGCTCACTATATGGAGCTGTATAGGGGTTCGGAGTTGAACCGCGAAAATTTTTTGGCATTGGTTGCTTTCCGTTTTGCGTTCAGCTTTCTGTCGCTGGATGAAAGTCAAGGCCCGGAAACGATAAATCGCTCGGTAAAGGCGTTGATTGAAGATGTTGAAAAATATCTCGAAGAGAACAAGTAGAGAATAGTTTCTACCGGGTATCCGGATGAAAGTGAAATATAGTGGAATATCCTGCACTGCATACGCCCTCCCTCGTGAGGGCCGTTTGTAGTGCTTTTTTTATAACTAACTAATAAGAAACCAGATGATAGAAATAGTATTAACCGCTGCCGGCGGGATTATTGTCGGAGTATTGATCGCCTTTGTGGTGATCCGTACCATTACCCGAAACCAGGCGCAAACGATAGTAGAAGAGGCGAAGAAAGAAGCCGAAGTAATCAAGAAGAACAAACTGTTGGAGGTAAAAGAAAAGTTCTTGCATTTAAAGGCCGATATGGAAAAACAGGCAAATGCCCGTAATGCGAAAATCCAGTCGGCCGAAGCCAAGATCAAACAACGCGAACTCCAACTGAACCAGTTGCAACAAGACTTGCAACGCAAAAAGACGGAGACCGATGCCATCCGTTCCAACCTGGATTCACAGTTGGATTTGGTCGATAAGAAAAAACAGGAGCTGGAACGGTTGCACAAACAGGAGGTAGAAAAGCTGGAACACATCTCCGGGCTATCCGCCGAAGAGGCCAAAGAAAAATTGGTAGAATCGTTGAAAGAGGAAGCCAAGACCATGGCCGCCTCGTACATCAATGATATCATGGATGAGGCTAAACTGACGGCTAATAAAGAGGCCAAACGGATTGTTGTCCAGACCATCCAACGGGTGGCTACGGAAACGGCCATAGAGAATGCCGTTACCGTGTTCCACATCGAATCGGACGAGATAAAGGGCCGTATCATCGGACGCGAAGGCCGTAACATCCGGGCATTGGAAGCCGCTACCGGCGTAGAGATTATCGTTGATGATACCCCCGAAGCCATCGTCCTTTCGGCGTTCGACCCCGTTCGCCGCGAAATAGCCCGCTTGGCGCTCCATCAACTGGTGATGGATGGACGTATCCATCCGGCACGTATCGAAGAGGTGGTGGCCAAAGTGCGGAAACAGATCGAAGAAGAGATTATCGAAACCGGGAAACGTACTACGATAGATTTGGGTATCCACGGGTTGCATCCCGAATTGATCCGGCTGGTAGGAAAGATGAAATATCGCTCCTCTTACGGACAAAACCTGTTGCAACACTCCCGCGAAACGGCCAACTTGTGCGCCACCATGGCCAGCGAGCTCGGGTTGAACCCCAAGAAGGCCAAACGGGCCGGATTGCTCCACGATATCGGGAAGGTGCCCGATGACGAACCCGAACTGCCGCACGCTTTGCTGGGGATGAAACTGGCTGAAAAATACAAGGAGAAGCCCGATATCTGCAACGCCATCGGCGCCCATCACGACGAGACGGAGATGACCTCGCTGTTGGCCCCGATCGTACAGGTGTGCGATGCCATTTCGGGAGCCCGTCCCGGCGCTCGCCGCGAGATTGTCGAAGCCTATATTAAACGGTTGAATGACCTCGAACAGCTGGCCTTGTCCTATCCCGGCGTATTGAAGACCTATGCCATACAGGCCGGTCGGGAATTGGAAAAACTCTCTACGGAAATAGCTAAACGTATCCAAGATGAAATGACCTATCCGGGACAGGTGAAGATAACCGTTATCCGTGAAACCCGGGCGGTTAGTTTTGCCAAATAAGATACACGGTTAAACACATAATATGGAGGAAAAACCGCAGGCCCGCCGGAAGAAATTCTGATGTGCGCACTGTGGTTTTTCCGATTTTTCACCTCCGGAGTATTTGGTTAGACCGTTTTCGGCAAGACTGTTTCCGGACAAATAAAACGTAAAAGATGGACACGAACGAAATAAAATCAGATAATACGGTACAAAACCAGGAGTATGAGGCTGCCAGAAAATTCTGTTGTCGTCAGCAGGAAACCCTGCATTGTTTCGACTGGTTGGCCGATATTCCCGAGTCGCATAACGATACCGATTTCGTGGAGGTACAATTCAAGAATACCCGTAAGGGATATTACCTGAACTCCACCAAAATCAAGTTGGAAAAGGGAGATATCGTAGCTGTCGAATCGAATCCCGGGCATGATATTGGGGTGGTAACCTTGACTGGACGGTTGGTGTTGTTGCAGATGAAAAAGAACAATGTCAAGACGGACAATTCGGATATCAAGCGGGTTTATCGGAAAGCCAAGCCGAACGACCTGGAAAAGTATTGGGAGGCCAAGTCGAAAGAGCATTCCACCATGCTTCGTGCCCGTAAAATAGCCGAAGATCTGCACTTGAACATGAAGATAGGCGATGTAGAGTACCAAGGAGACGGAAACAAGGCGATATTTTATTACATTGCCGACGACCGGGTCGATTTCCGCCAGTTGATAAAGGTATTGGCCGAAGTGTTCCGGGTGCGTATCGAAATGAAACAGATCGGAGCCCGGCAGGAGGCAGGACGCATTGGCGGGATTGGGCCTTGCGGCAGGCAGTTGTGTTGTTCGGGATGGATGACCAATTTCGTGTCGGTAGCCACCAGCGCCGCCCGTTATCAGGACATCTCGCTCAATCCGCAGAAATTGGCCGGACAGTGTGCCAAACTTAAATGTTGCCTGAATTACGAAGTGGATGCCTATGTAGAAAGTATCAAACGTCTTCCCTCGCGCGAAATCGTGTTGGAGACCCGCGACAATACCTACTACCATTTTAAAACGGATATATTCAACCGCTTGATAACCTACTCTACCAGCAAAGAGGTGGCTGCTAATTTAATTACCATCCCCGCATCCCGAGCCTTTGAGGTGATTGCATTGAACAAACGCGGTATCCGTCCGGATGAATTGGACAACAACCAAAAGGATGCGCCGGTACAAAAAGAGTTCGGTGATGTGGTAGGACAAGACAGCCTGACCCGTTTTGACAAAAACAAAAAGAAAAACACGTCGCAGAAGAAAAAACGGAAACCGGCCAAATCCAAGAATCCCGCCGAAGAGCAGCCGGCAGCCGCTGTGGCAGATGCTCCCGCAGAAAATACGGCGAAGCCGCGTAGTGAAGGAAAAAACCGTAACCAGAAGCCTCGTCGTCCGGCACAGAAGAATGAGAGTAAATCGGAATAATCGGAATTTCTGGCGGGTGGGTATGCTTGCCGTGTTGATAGCGGCCGGCTCTTGTTCGGATACGGTGCATGATTTCCATACTCTTCCTTCCGAGGGGTGGTACAAGCGCTCTACCGAGACCTTTGCGGTGGCAGTTCCCGACTCGTCGGCGCGTTACAACGTTTCGTTGCACATCCGGCATGATACCCGGTTTCGCTACCAGGATTTATGGTTGTATGTCTGGTATGCCACCCCGTTGTCGGATACGCTCTTGTGCGATACGGTAAGGGTGCCCGTGGCCGACCCCGATGGCCGATGGCTGGGTAAAGGTTGGGGGTCGCTCTATCAGCTTTCCGTTCCGTTGAAGAACCCGTTGTCCGTAACCGGAGACAGCGCCCGTTTGAGTGTGCGCCCGGCCATGAAGGAGAGTTACCTGGATGGCATTACCGAGGTAGGCGTTTCGTTGGAGGTCCAATAATTGTATTTCTCTTTTCTTTTTCAGGGGCTGTTTGTGAGAGCGGCCCTGGACTGTTGCAGGAGGCGTAATTCTCTTTTCCCCGGATGGTATGTCAAAAAACGTGCCCCTAAAATAGCCCGAGACGATGATTGGATCGCTTTTTTTAGTCTATAATGGCGAACCGTACCAGGACGGAGTAGCTCTTCTGGATGGTGCGGAACTCGTCGAATGAGGCAGCATCGGAGGCTCGGACATTGCTCTGTGCACTGAACAAGGGGCCCATTCCCATATTCCCGTCTTCTACGATGCGGATCACGGGACCCAATTTCTTCCCTAAGGTTTCAACCAGGTAAGTGGCTTTGCGTTGGGCCGCTTTCAATGCTTCGATTTTCCCTTTGATGTGATAGTCGAGCATATCTTTGTTTTCCAGCTCGCCGATGCGCATCGTATTGACGCCCCGGGTATCGATGCGTTTGACAATCTCGTCTATCTGTTTGAAATCCTGCAAGACAATGTCGAATTTTTTGGAAACCAGAAAATCCTGCCCTTGTTTGCGCCAGTAGTCGCCTACCTCCTGCGTACGGATGTTTTCTGGTGCAATCCCGGCTTCGGAGAGGGCTTGCCGCAGCTTCTCTTCTATCTGGGCCAGGGGAACCTTGGTCCGGAACTCTTCGGGTTTGGATATGCCGTCGAACTCCTCTTCAAAATATTCCCGGATTTCGATGATGTAGTGTATCTTGTCAGGGACAATCTCTATTTCGGAGGTGCCTGTTACTTCGATGTATCGTTGCTCTTCGCTTTGTGCCTGCAACGAACATACCGCCCAAATGGCTAACGTTAATAGGAATAGTCTTTTCTTCATCATAGTTTGTTTGACGGGTTTGGTTTGATTCGGTATTACATAAAGGGCTTTTTGCTGGTCAGGATGAGGGTGGTGATGGATTGGGCCGGCATCGTATAGTCGATTTGTTGTTTCCGAACGGAAATGTTTTTAAGTTGTTTGCAATTTTCTTGTTGGCTGGTACGGTACAAAGAGGCCTTTTTGACAGAGGAGTCGAAGGCAGAGAGGTCGACACGGATCGGTGAGTCTTCGTTTTTGATGTTCAATAGGCAGATTGCCAGCTCTTTCCGGTCGGGGCTGATGGCAGCCAGGCTGCTGTCGTCAGACGATTCGATGATGTAGTAGCCCTGTTTCATGAATCGGGTTACCTGCATTCGCACGTAAAAGTTTTTGACAACCTGGTAGCTTTGGTCGGCAAAGTTGCAACGTATCTGGCACCAGGTGTCGTTTCCCTCTTCCATCCATTGCCAGTCGAGCCATGCCGCGGGTTTCATGTATCGCATATCGTCGAACAGTTTCTGGGTCAGCAACAGGTTCGATTCGAACCCGGAACCTTCGCTGGGCCCTGTCTCCGATTGCCAGAAAGGTTTTTGTATTTCGGAGATGATTTGGTGCAACTCTTTCCGTTGCGGATTTGTACCTGAATAGGTGTGGGTGTTGAACTGCCCGATCTTTTCCCAGATGTCGCCGGCCTGGGTATAGGCCTTGGCTACGCGGATGGCAGAGATGAGGTTGGTCTCGTCAGAGGCGGAGATGACCGTATTTAATCCCGATGCTTTGAGTTTGGGGTAGAGGATGCGAAGCAGCTTGATTTGTGACTCGGCATCGAAATGGCATCCTTCCTGGCTGCCCAGATATCCCCAGTAGTCGGAAGTGGCTTCATTGAAGGGTTCCAGCGTTTTGAAGGTGATGCCGTATCGCTCTTTGTAGTGAAGGCATACATCGATCAAATAGTCGCAAAACATATCGTAATACTCTGGTTTGAGGTTGTCGGTGTTGGCAGGGTCGTTTCCGCCCGAACATCCGCTGATGGTCATCCAATAGGGGGCGGAGTTGGAGAAGGCCTCGAAGATGGCATCCGGTCGTTTCTCTTTTATTTTGAGCAGTATCTTGCGTTGCCCGGTGTCGGCATCCCAGTTGTAAGGGGCGGTTTCGGAGGCTTTGAATCCCTCCATTTCGGCGCGTTTGCCCTTGCCTTTGACCATGTGTCCGTCCGCGTGTGAAGGGTCGTCTCCTCCGCCAATGTTGTAACGGAAGATGTTCATGTTCAGTTGCTCAGGATCGGTCAGGCAGGTTATCAGCGAATCGATGCGGGCGTCGTCCCAGCGACCTACCATTGAGGCCCACCAGCAAAGCGATACGCCCCATCCCTCTATCTGTTGGTGTTGTTGGGGGAGTATCCGGATCTCTTGGGTTTGTGCGGATAGGGATGCGACGGCCGTCAGCAGGCCCAGTAGGGTCAATACGAATTGTCTTGTCATGGCTATCGGGTATGGTATTCTATTTATTTTTCGCGTAATACCAATGCAGAGCGTGCCGGAATATAGAATTTGAGCCACTCTTTTTTCTCTTTTTTGTAGAGGGCGTCTGCTACCACGCCGTGTTCGATCGATTCATCTACCAACCCGAATCCTCCGAAAGCTTTGGAATCGGTGTTCAATACGGTGGTAAAGGTTCCTTTTTTGATCAATATTCCGTAATCGACGTACGATTTGTAGGGGTGGAAGTTGAAGATGAAAACCAGTTTCTTGCGGCGGAATGCCAGGATCTGGTCTTCGTTGTTGTCCCACAATTTTTCGATGGGGTATTTTTGGAAATTCTTTTCTTCCTTAACCAATTTCAGCATCGCCTTGTCGAAATCTCCTAAGTATTGGTATTTCAGGTCTTGCCGATCGACCAGCGACCATTGACGTCGGGCGTATTTGTATGACCATCCGTTGCCCTGCCGCGGGAAGTCGATCCATTCGGGGTGCCCGAATTCGTTTCCCATGAAATTGAGGTATCCTCCGTTGATGGTGGCCAGTGTCAATAGCCGGATCATTTTGTGCAGGGCCATCCCTCTGTCCACAGTCAGGTTCAGGTCTCCCTTCATCATGTGCCAATACATCTGGTCGTCGATGAGCCGGAAGATGATGGTTTTGTCTCCTACCAGGGCCTGGTCGTGGCTTTCGGCATAGCTGATGGTCTTTTCGTCGGCCCGTCGGTTGGTCAGTTCCCAGAAGAGCGAGGTGGGTTTCCAATCTTCGTCGGAGTGTTCTTTGATCAGTTTTATCCAGAAATCGGGGATTCCCATGGCCATACGGTAATCGAACCCGATACCGCCGTCGGCGTATGGTACGGCCAAGCCGGGCATCCCGCTCATCTCTTCGGCGATGGTGATGGCCTGGGGGTGTATTTCGTGAATGAGCTTGTTGGCCAGAGACAAGTAGATGATGGCGTTTTCGTCTTGTCCGCCGTCGTAATAATCGTTGTAGGAGGTGTATGCCTTGCCCAGTCCGTGGTTGTAATAGAGCATCGAGGTTACGCCGTCGAACCGGAATCCGTCGAATTTATACTCTTCCAGCCAATATTTGCAATTTGACAACAAGAAGTGAAGCACTTCGTTTTTTCCGTAGTCGAAACAGAGCGAGTCCCAGGCGGGGTGTTCCCGTCTTCCGTCGGGGTAGAAATACTGGTTGTACGAGCCGTCAAAACGGCCCAATCCCTCTACTTCGTTTTTTACGGCGTGCGAATGGACGATGTCCATGATAACGGCAATGCCGTTTTGATGCGCTTCGTCAATAAGTTCTTTCAGGTCGTCGGGCGTCCCGAACCGGGAGGAGGCGGCAAAAAAGCTGGATACGTGATATCCGAAGGAGCCGTAGTAGGGGTGTTCCTGTATCGCCATGATCTGAATGGCGTTGTATCCGTCGGCAATGATGCGGGGCAGGACGTTTTGTCGGAACTCCTGATAGCTGCCCACTTTGCCCTCTTCCTGGGCCATCCCGATATGACATTCGTAAATCAGGAGGGGGGAGGTATTGGGGGTGAATCTTTTTTTCTTGAATTTATAAGGGTTTTCCGGCTGCCACACTTGGGCGGAGAAGATGCCCGTCTCTTCGTCCTGTACTACCCGGGTGGCCCAGGCGGGGATGCGCTCTCCTTGTCCGCCGTCCCAATGCATGGAGAGTTTGTACAAGTCCAGGTGCGAAAGTTCGCAGCTCTTCAACCGTATTTCCCAAACTCCATTGTCCAGACGGGTAAGGCGGAACCGCTCCTCTTCTTGCCAGTTGGAGAAATTGCCGATCAGAAAGATTTCTGTTGCGTTGGGCGCCCATTCGCGAAAAACCCATCCGCGGGGGATGCGGTGTAGCCCGAAATAGAGGTAGCCCGAGGCGAAGCCCGACAGGCTGCCGTCATTTTTAGTTAATTCGGTCTCTTTTTCTGCCACCATTCGGTGCCTTCTGTCGATGACCTCTTTATGGGGTTGTAGCCAAGGATCGTTCTGTAAGATGGTGAGAAGTTCTGTCATATCGTTTTTTTATTTGTGATAACCCGTTTCTCCATATCGGAAACAAATTTAACAATTTATTTTTATCTCTGTGTAAGATTGAGTTATAAAGTTCGTGAAAAAAGCGGGGCTTCTGGCAGGGTGAGTATCAATGTCCGGATACCGGGAATAGATCGCTGAGGGTTTTTAGTTGTTGGGGAGTATATCCTGTCCGGATGCGCCACTCCTGGGGGTAGAGGTTGTTGGCCCTTGTCCCCAGATTCTTGACCCAGCCCAAGGGGAGGCTCTGGTAGGTAAGGAGGATGACCCCTTTGGGGGTATCGGGAGGAAGTTGCAGGGATTCTCTGCGCAGGTAGGCGATGGCCTGTTCCTGAGAAATCTCTTTTTCGGGGAATAGTTGCCGGTTGCAGTGAACCGACATGGCACAGGCGTGGCTGGGTATCCACTCTTTCCCTTTCTGCGTGGCTACCTCTATGCCGGCGTATGCTACATCCAGTAAGGAAAAGAGGAGGGAGATTTCGTCGCTGTATGCTTGTGGCAATGCGATGATTTTCCCTTCTTGGACGAGAAAGTGGAACGAGTCGTTCTTGTCGATCCACTGTTTGATCTCTTGGGGGACGGTCTCTGTCTTGCCTCCTTTGGCTCTTTGGCGGGCGATTTTTTTGAGCAGTTTGCCGATCAGCTCTTGCCGGCTTATTGCCGCTGTTTCGGGTTTTCGCAACGCTGCCAGGAAGAAGCCCTCTCCCCGGGTACGGTGGGGAAAGAAACGGTTTACTTTTGTTTCACCGGACAATCCTTTGCAGATGTTCCATTCGGGGGGGGAAGCTACCGGTAATAGTTCTGCTCCGAATGTCGTTTGCAGGTAACCGATGATCTGTTCGTCCTCGTCGGTGTTGTAGGTACAGGTGCTGTAAACCAGGATGCCCCCCGGGCGCAATGTACCCCAAATTCGGTTCAGGATACTGCGTTGGCGGTCGCTGCATTGGGCCACGTTCTCTATCGACCATTCGTTGATAGCGTTCGGGTCTTTACGAAACATCCCCTCTCCCGAGCAGGGAACATCGGTCAGGATGACGTCGAAGTAGTCTGTCAGAGGGGCGAAGTCGGAGGCATCGTTGTGGGTTACTACCACATTGCCCGTTCCCCATTTGATGAGGTTTTCCGTCAGGACGGGGATGCGGCTGTCGGTTATTTCGTTCGAGACCACGAGGCTGCCGGCCGGCAGTACCGATACGGCGTGGGTACTTTTCCCTCCTGGGGCGGCACACAAATCCAGGTATCGTACCGGCTGGTGGACGTATTGTTTGAGTACCTGTTCCAAAAACATGGACGAGGCCTCTTGTACGTAGTAGGCACCGGCATGGAACAGGGGGTCGAAGGTATATGTCAGCCGTTCGGACAGGTAATACCCCGTGTTACACCAAGGTACGCGCTCGGGCAAATTTCCGGTCGTTTTGGCCGGATTCAGCCGAAGGCTGTTCGAGGGAGGTTGTTCGAGGGCGCTCTGGAATGTGTCGTATTCGTCCCCCAGCAGGGCCCGGGTTCTGCGGATAAAATCTTCCGGTAGGTTCATAACGAGGTATTTGGTGCAAAGGTACACAAAATGTCCGGTTTGTTGGACAGGGTGTGCCTGAATTTCTCTCCCGATGAGAAGAGAAAGAAGAGAAGGCTATCTGTATGTGTTTGGAATCCTTTCGCTATATTTGTAAAATATTAGGAGACGGCTCGGTATAGTCAAATTTGAAAGCGTTGTTTTCATTTGCCTCTACTCTCGCCTTTCGTTATCTTTGTTTACACGAAGATAAGATGCGGCTCGGTATAGCCGAATTTGAAAACGTTGTTTTCATTTGTCTCTACTCTCGCCTTTCACTATCTTTACAGAAGATAGGCTGCGGCTCGGCAGATTCAAATTTGAAAACACTTGTTTTCATTTGTCTCTGCTCTCGCCTTTCACTATCTTTGCCGTTGTAAATAACAAGGAGAAAAGACGTGATATACCCTGCAAGTTTTGAACAAAAAACGGGATTTGATAAAATAAAAGAGCTAATTGCAGCCAAGTGTCTGAGTGGTTTGGGTACGGAGCGGGTAGAAGCCCTCTCTTTTACCGATAAGTACGATACGTTGCAAACCTGGCTGCATCAGACGGAGGAGTTTGTCCGCATCCTGCAAGAGGAGGACGAATTTCCGGTAAATTATTTTTTCGATGTCCGCCCGGCTTTGAAGAAGATTCGGATAGAAGGAACCTATCTCGATGAGGCGGAACTGTTCGATCTGAGACGGTCGTTGGATACCATCCGACAGATTGTCCGCTTTTTTCATCAGGAAGAGCCCGAAAAAACACCCTATCCCTGTTTGCAGGCATTGTCGGGCAATGTTGCTGTTTTTCCTCAGCAGATCGCGTCCATTGATAAGATTCTCGATAAATTCGGAAAAATAAAAGACAGTGCATCGTCCGAGTTGCAACGAATCCGTCGTGAAATAACTGCCGTTTTTGCCAGTATATCGAAAAACCTCAATAATATTTTGCGTTTGGCTCAAAGCGAAGGGATTGTAAACAAAGATGTTACCCCTACCATGCGCGACGGGCGACTGGTTATCCCGGTAGTGCCGGCATACAAGCGTAAAATCAAGGGGATTGTACATGACGAGTCGGCCAGCGGTAAGACAGTCTTTATTGAACCGGCCGAAGTGGTCGAGGCCAATAACCGGGTAAGGGAGTTGGAAAATGAAGAACGTCGGGAGATTATGCGCATATTGACGCAGTTTACCGATCAGTTGCGTCCCGATGTAGAAGATATTTGCTATTCGTATGAGTTTTTGGCCGATATAGATTTTATCCGGGCCAAAGCCCTGTTCGCGTTGCAGATAAACGCCATTCTGCCCGTTGTCGAAAATAAACCGCAGGTAGATTGGGTACAGGCCATACATCCGCTTTTGTCGCTCTCGTTGCACAAGCAGGGGAAGAAGGTGGTACCGTTGGATATTACGTTACAAGCCGATAAACGTATCTTGCTGATATCGGGGCCCAATGCCGGTGGAAAATCCGTTTGCCTGAAAACGGTAGGATTGCTTCAATACATGGTACAGTGCGGACTGTTGATCCCTTTGCGGGAAAATTCCCGGGTAGGTATTTTCAAAGATATATTTATTGATATAGGCGATGAACAGTCTATCGAAAACGATTTAAGTACATACAGTTCCCATCTGACCAACATGAAATATTTTGTCCGGAATTGTTCCGGACGTTCCCTGTTGTTGATTGACGAGTTCGGTAGCGGAACCGAACCGCAAATCGGGGGAGCCATAGCCGAAGCTCTGTTGGACCGTTTTAACAAGCGGGAGGTTTTCGGGGTGATAACCACCCATTATCAGAACCTGAAACATTTTGCCGAAGATACGGTTGGTATTGTCAACGGGGCCATGCTGTATGATCGGAATCAGATGCAACCCCTGTTCCGTTTGTCGATAGGAAATCCGGGCAGCTCTTTTGCCATTGAGATTGCCCGTAAAATCGGGTTGCCGGAAGATGTCATAGCCGAAGCCTCCGAAAAGGTAGGCTCCGATTATATTGATATGGACAAATACCTGCAAGATATTGTCCGGGACAAACGTTATTGGGAAAACAAACGTCAGAATATCCGGTTAAAAGAGAAAAAACTCGAAGAGCTGTCGGCCCGCTATGAAAAGGATTTAAAAGAGTTGGACGAGCAACGGAAAGAGTGGATGAAGCGGGCGAAGTTGGAAGCCGAGGTCGTTCTGCAACAGGCAAATGCACAAATAGAAAATACGATACGGCAAATCAAGGAGGCACAGGCAGAAAAGGAGAAAACCCGGGCCGTCCGTCAAGAATTTGAAGCCTTTAAACAGTCGGTCGCAGCACAGGAAAATATTTCAGATGATAAAATTACCCGTAAAATAAAACAGCTTCAAGAGCGGGAGCAACGCAAAAAAGCGAGACAAAAGAAGAAAGAAAAGGAGACCTGGAAACCCGAAGTGATAGAACCCGGAGACAATGTCCGGATCAAAGGGCAAAATACGGTTGGCGAGGTGATAGAGATACAAGGCAAAAATTCCATCGTGATTTTCGGTATGCTCAAATCTACGGTCAAAACCGAGTTGTTGGAAAAGGTCTGTAAGAATCAGGTAAAAAAGGTACAACCCAAAAATACCTTTGTGAGCGAGCAAACGGCCGATGATATTAGGGAACGCAAGTTGAATTTCAAGCAGGAAATAGACGTTCGGGGGATGCGTGGCGATGAAGCCTTGCAGGCCGTAACCTATTTTATCGACGACGCTATTCTGGTAGGGGTATCGCGGGTGCGTATTTTGCACGGAACCGGTACGGGAATATTGCGGCAACTGATTCGACAATATTTAAAGACGGTACCGGGAGTCGCTCATTTCCAGGATGAACATGTGCAATTTGGCGGGGCCGGCATTACGGTGGTTGAGTTGGCATAAGATTTTCCCAGAACGATGTAATAGTATTGGTTCGATTCGTCGGCATCGATGATTCCCAGACCCTCTCTTTCAAAAATAGTACACTGTTTTTCTATTGCAATCAACGAATCGTTGCAGACCCGTTTGTCCTTGTGTTTGTGCAGGTGATTTAAAAACCTCCGGCTTTGGGCATGGGCTATTAATAATTCTCCCTCGTCGGTCAGGCAGTGGTTGATGAGGTATGAAACAGTTCCTGTTTTGTCGGTTAAATGGGGAAAAACCGAATACAAGATGATTTGATCGAATTTTCCCCGGTCCATAGGTTGTTCTATATCCGCAACGAACCAATCCACGTTTTCCCATCCTGCGTACTTTTTTTGGGCAATCTCTATCATCCCGGCAGCGATGTCTATTGCCTGTATATACGATTGAGGTGAAAATTGTCGGATAAAAGGCAACAGTACCCCAGTACCCGTACCCACATCCAGAATCCGGGTTGAAACGTTCCAAGAGAGTTTTTCCAATAAAAAGGTTATTTTGTCGGCATCCGGTTTGCTTGTTTCATCCCATTGCCGGCATATCTGGTTAAAGAAATCGACGCACATTACGATTGAGTATGTTGTAAAAGATGCGATATCCAATTCTCCATGCCGATGCCCTGTAAAGCTGACACCTCGAAAAACAGGAGATGAGGATTGATGGACAAAGCATTTTGTTTTATCTCTTCAATATTGCATTGCAGGTAAGGCAATAGGTCTATTTTGTTGATGATGCAGGTTTGGGCGCTCTCGAACATATAGGGGTATTTGAGGGGTTTGTCGTCGCCCTCGGTTACGCTGATCATTACGGCTCGTTCGTTTTCTCCTAAATCGAACAGCGCCGGACATACCAGATTACCGATATTCTCGATGAAAAGGAGTGAATCTGTCGGCAGATTCATCTGTTTTATCGTATTGTATATTTCACCGGCCTCCAAATGACAACCGGTTTCCGTATTGATTTGTACCGTATGAACGCCCAAGTTCATAATACGTTTGGCATCGTTCGATGTATGCTGGTCTCCTTCGATGACACCCATCTCTATTTTTCCTGTGAGGGCTTTTATGGTTGCCTCCAACAACGAAGTTTTTCCGGAGCCGGGAGAGCTGACCAGGTTGATGGCGTATATATTCCGCGCATCCAGATAGCCTCTGATACGTTCGGCCATGTGGTTGTTATGGGAAAGAATATCTTTCTCCACTTCGATGACAGACCTGTTTTCAGGGTGATGGTGATGTTCTATTCCCCAAGTATGCATCTGTTCATGGGTCAGATGCGGTTCCTGTACAAGGTGATGTTCGCTACATCCGCAAGTTCTACACATAAATATATCGATTTTGGTTTTTATTCGACAACAATTGATTTTAAACGGAGTTCATGGCCCTTTTTCAGGTATGTATCTTTCGATCCGCAAAACGGGCAACTTGTATATTTCCGGATAACGCTGAAATCTTTTTTGCAGATATTGCAATGGGAGATAGCCGCAATGGTATCAATTTTGTGGCTGACATTCATCCGGCTGCTTTTCAAGATAATTCCCAGGGAGAAGTCGAGCCCTTCGATGTCAACGCCGGCCAGTTCGCCGACCTCTATTTCCAGTTCCGATAGTTGGTTGTTCCCGTTGTTTTTGGCTTCTTGAACGGCTAAATTGACAATACTTAATGCGATGGATAGTTCGTGCATAATTATGGTTGTTTATAAAAAGCGGCAGCTCCTATACCTAATTGCCCGACGGCGATACCGGCGTCGTTGCAAGGAATTTGCCTGGTATAATAGCAAGGAATTTTTTTATCCTTGAACTGTTGTATTAACAACTGTAACAACTTTTTGTTTTGAAATACCCCTCCCGAAAGGACGATTTTAGAGAGACCTGTTTCATTCAGTAACTCTAATACATTATTTAATAACACGGAAGCCAGTGTATTGTGAAACTTTGCGGCAATATTCTCCCGGGAAATATGTTGGGACAAATCATCTAAGATGCCCTCGAACAGAAGTTGAAAAGAAAATCCCTGACGGGGAAGGGGATAGGTTCCCGTTTCCCTTTCCGATGCCGTGTGTTCCAGTAGGATGGCCGCTTCTCCCTGAAAACTGTTTTGATAGCAGATGCCCAATAGTGCCGATACGGCATCGAACAAACGGCCGCAACTCGATGTACAGGGGGTATTGATTTGTTTGTCTATCATCTGTTTGATTCCCTCTATTTTCTCTATTCCGATAGCCTTTTTCAATGATTCGGGAATCGGTAGCCGATAATGGTGCAGGTACGAGACCGCCATCCGCCATCCCTGTTTGGCGGCTTTGTCTCCCCCGGGCAATGCCACGTATGGGAGGTGCCTTAACCGGGAAAATGTGTTTCGGTTGCATCGCAGCACTTCTCCTCCCCACGAACAGGAATCCGTACCCAATCCAGTCCCGTCCAAACAGATAGCCAGGACATCGTCGTAAAGACGATGCTCTATCATAACGGATACGGCGTGGGCATGATGGTGCTGTACTTGCAGCAATTCGATTTCTGTTTTTGCCGACATCTCTTGGGCCAATCGGGTCGATAGGTAATCGGGATGCAGATCGCAGACCAGATAACGTGGGGTGAACCGAAACAGTCGGCAAAACCGCTGGATTGTCTCTTGGTAGAATTCAAACGTCTCTACGTTGGACAGATTCCCGATGTATTGGCTCTGGATAATCTCTTTCGATTTCCCCACAGCAAACGATGCCGTTTTTTCTGCCCCGAAGGCCAGAATACCTTCCGTTTGTCCTTGGGTAATGATCGGCTCGGGAACATATCCCCTTGAACGACGGATAATCTGGAAATCGTTGTGAATACATTGTACGACCGAATCATCCACCCGGTTGTGAATATCCCGGTTGTGGGATACGAATAGGTCGGCGATTGGCCGGAGTTTCTTTTCAGCCTCTTCGTTGTCTGTTATAATCGGCTCGTCTCCGAAGTTTCCGCTGCTGAAAACCACCGCATCCAGGTTGCTGTTTTTGAAAATGTCGAAATGGATGGGCATATAGGGCAGTATCGCACCCAGCGTTGTCAATCCCCGGTTCAGTTCGGGGTTTAGTTTTTGGTGTTCCCTCAACAAGACGATAGGTTTGCGCCAGGAGTTTAAGAGCGCCGATTCGGTATCGGTTATGTCGAGCCATCTCTTGGCTCTGTTTTCGTCGGGAAACATGACGGCAAAAGGTTTCTTCTCCCGTTGTTTGATTTGCCGCAGCCGTAAAATGCTTTTCGTATTGTGTGCGTCGCATAGCAGGTTGTATCCCCCTAACCCTTTTATCGCTACAATACCTCCCGATTGGATTGTTGCGGTGATTTTGTGTAAAAGAGAGGGATAGTCGGTCGAAAGTATGCCAGAATCGTCTGTACCGGTGTACCGGGGTCCGCAATCGTTGCAGGCGATGGGTTGGGCGTGAAATCTTCGGTCGGTCAGGTTTTCATATTCTGACTGACAGCGGCTGCACATCTTAAATTCACTCATGGTCGTTTGCTGCCGATCGTAGGGTAAATCCTTGATAATTGAGAACCGAGGGCCGCAGTGCGTACAGTTTATAAACGGGTAGAACAGACGGTGCGGTTGGGTGCCCCTGTCCCGCAGGCAATCTTCGCATACGGCAATATCCGGGCTGATCCGCGTTATTTGCGATCCGGATTCTTTGCTTTCGTTAATCTGGAAATCCGAAAACCCGGATGTCGCCGGTAATCGCGAGACGGCATAGTTCCGGATATGCGCTATCTTCGGTTTTTTACTTAATATATCGCGGATAAAACGTTTTACCTCTTTCCCCGAACAATCCAGCTCAATATATACGCCGTCGTTTCGGTTGTCCACACATCCCGACAAACGGTGCTCCCGAGCCAGTTGGTAAATGAACGGGCGGAATCCCACCCCTTGTACAAGTCCCTCGATGTGTATGAAATAGTGATGGTTCATGCATCTCCTTTCTTTATACCACAAAACAAAAGAGACGAAATATTGTTCTTATTAAATAAAAACTTAAAAAATATGTGTTTGGCAATACCTGGAAAAGTATTGGAAATAGACCGCCCTGCGGAGGGATTACAGATGGCAAAGGTCGATTTTGGCGGAATCTCAAAATCGGTTTGCGTCGAATATGTGGATGTCCTTCCCGGCGATTATCTGTTGGCCTATGCCGGAGTGGCCCTTTGCAAGGTTAATACCGAAGAGGCCTTGAAAACGCTCGAAGATTTTAAAACTCTTGCTCATTTTTCAAAACAGTATGCAACAGATGATTAATTCCTCTTTCCGGAATCCGGAAGATGTAAAAGAGTTGTGCCACGCCATACACCGTATTACGACCCGGAGTTGGAATATCATGGAGGTATGCGGTGGACAAACGCACGCGCTGGCCCAATATGGCATAGAAGATATGCTACCGCAGCAGATTCGGCTGATACATGGTCCCGGATGTCCCGTTTGTGTTACTCCGGTATCGGTTATAGACAATGCCATAAGGCTTTCCATGCAACCCGGCGTATGTTTGTGTACGTTTGGCGATATGATGCGTGTACCGGGAATCTTGGGCGATTTGCAATCGGCTAAATCGCGGGGAGGTGGCGTAAAGATGTTCTACTCCCCGCTCGATGCCTTGCAGCTTGCCGCAGAGAATCCGCATTTACAGGTTGTCTTCTTGGCGATCGGTTTTGAGACGGCCTTACCGATGTATGCTTTGGTATTACAGGTTGCTTGTCAACGTCGGATAAAGAACTTTTCCCTTTTGCCGGCATTGGTATCGGTGCTTCCGGCCATGGAAGCGTTGTTGTCCGATCCGGAGAATGTCATTGACGGATTCTTGGCCGCAGGCCATGTTTGTGCTGTTACCGGGATACGGGAATATGAGTCTTTTTCCCGTAAATGGCAAACGCCGGTTGCTGTTACCGGATTTGAACCTTCCGACTTGTTGTATGGAATTTTATGGTGTGTTAGAAGGTTGGAAGCGAAACAGCCCGGTGTGGACAATGCCTATTCCCGCGTGGTAGAACTTTCCGGTAATGAACAGGCCCTACGTTGTATAAAGCAGGTATTTGAGCGATCTGATCAAGAGTGGCGAGGCCTTGGGTTATTGAAAGAAAGCGGTTTTAAAATCAACGAAGCGTATAAACAATACGATGCGGTTAAACGTTTCCAATTAAAGCAGGAACAATCTGTTCCCGATCGGTGTCAAGCCGGAAAGATACTAAGCGGCAAAATATCCCCGCATGATTGCCCTTTGTTTGGTCAGGCTTGTACTCCGGAACATCCGTTGGGAGCGCCGATGGTATCTTCGGAGGGAACCTGTGCCGCCTATTATCGTTATAAAAGAAATCGTTATGACAGAAACCCAATTAAAGCAGGCTTGTCCGTTACCCATCGCTCGGTATGAGCAGGTAATATTGGCGCATGGAGGCGGGGGAAAGCTGACACAACAGCTGATTGACAAGATATTTTTCCCTGCTTTTAAGAATAAATATTTGGCACAAGAACACGATGGAGCGATCATTCCCGTACGAGGCGATCGCTTGGCCATGACAACCGATTCGTTTGTAGTCAATCCGCTCTTCTTTCCCGGAGGCAATATCGGAGACCTTGCCATCAACGGTACGGTAAACGATTTGGCCTGTTGCGGAGCTATTCCGAAATACCTGACGACGGGATTCATTTTGGAAGAGGGGTTTCCGATGGCCGATTTGCAGCGAATTGTCAATACCATGTCGTCTGCCGCCCGAAAAGCCGGAGTGGAGATCATTACCGGCGATACCAAGGTGGTGGAAAAAGGGAATGGAGACGGGATATATATCAATACTTCCGGCCTGGGGATAGTCCCTGACGGTATCCATATCTCCCCGACGAACGTTGTACCGGGCGATGTCGTGATTGTCAGCGGGTTGATAGGAGAGCACGGAATAACCATTCTTTCCACGCGCGACAGCTTGGGGTTTGAATCGGAATTAAAGAGCGATACGGCACCGTTGAACGGTCTGATAACCAATCTGCTGTCAGCTGTCCCGAATATTCATCTTTTGCGAGATCCTACCCGGGGAGGAGTATCTGCCACGTTGAATGAGATAGCACGAAAGGCACAGGTAACGATAGAGATAGACGAAACACAGTTGCCGATAAGCCAGCCGGTATGGGCTGCGTGCGATTTGTTGGGACTCGATCCGCTGTGCGTGGCCAACGAAGGGATTGTTTTGATTTTTGTCCCCGAGCCGCACGCCCGGGAAGCTGTCCGGATTTTACAGAACGGCGATTTGGGGAGAAATGCGGCCGTAATAGGCCGTGTTAGCGAAAAAAGTGCAGGAATAGTAACGTTGAAAACCCTGTATGGAGGACATCGTATCGTGGATGTCATATCGGGAGAACAGTTGCCTCGTATTTGTTGATATTAAATAAATTGCCCTATGGATACTACAAACAAAACGTTTTATCAGGAGTTGATCGAAAAGGGATATTCCCGCCGTGATTTTTTGAAATTTTGTGGTTTGGTAGGAGGAATGTTGGGATTGCAGAGTACCGGTGTTGCTCAGATTATCGACGCATTGCAAACCAAACCTCGTAAACCGGTTATCTGGGAACATTTCCAGGAGTGTACCTGTTGCAGCGAGTCGTTTATAAGAGCGTCGCATCCGCTGGTGGGACAGATTCTGTTGGAAATGATTTCGTTGGATTATTCCGATACCTTGATGGCCGCTTCCGGAGAACAGGCCGAGGCGGTAAAAGCCGAGTCGATGAAGAAAAATTACGGGAAGTATATCCTGATTGTAGAAGGCTCTATTCCGTTGGGCAGTCCCGGCTATTGTACGATTGCCGGCCGGTCGGCCAAACAGGTGTTCGACGAGAGTGCTGCCGGGGCCGAAGCGATTATTGCATGGGGAAACTGTGCTTCGTCGGGATGTATTCAACGGGCACGTCCCAATCCCACGGAGACGGAACCGGTGCATAAAATCTTTTCCGGTAAACCGGTGATCAACGTACAGGGGTGTCCTCCCATTGCAGATGTGATGGCTGGGGTCATTACCTATATCTTGACGTTCGACCGATTGCCCGAGCTCGATAACATGGGTCGTCCGAAAGTGTTTTACGGCCGTCGGGTACACGACACTTGTTACAGGCGTCCTGCCTATGATGCGGGACTTTTTGTACAGTCGTTCGACGATGAGAATGCCAAGAAAGGATATTGTCTCTATTATATGGGATGCAAAGGGCCTAATACGTTCAACTCCTGCGCCGTAATCAAATGGAATAATTGCATCAGTTATCCCATCCAGTCCGGGCACGGATGTATCGGATGTGCAGAACCCGATTTTTGGGATTATGCTCCGTTGTACAGCCATATTCCCGATGTTCACGGTATCGGCATAGAGGCTACATCCGACCAAATAGGGGCTGCCCTTGGTGCCGTTACCTTGGGAGGTGTCTTGGTGCATGCCGTAGTTACCAATATCCAGAAACGCAAACTGATAAAGAACCAGTTGGACGACATCAGTATCAATACCGAAGAATATGAACGTCAAAAAGCCCGGATGGAGGAGGAACGCAGGCAAATGGCCGATCGTGAAAAAAAGGAGAAGGGGGAATAGTTAAAAAAACGAATTAATGCAGTATTAAAACAGAACAGAATATGGCAAAAAGAATCGTAGTAGATCCGGTTACCCGCATAGAGGGACATTTACGTATTGAGGCCGATGTAGAAAACGGAATCATCAAAGATGCGTACAGCTCCGGAACGATGATACGCGGATTGGAATTGATAGCACAAGGCCGCGATCCGCGGGAAGTTTGGGCCTATGTCGGCCGGGTATGCGGGGTATGCACCTCTATCCATTCGTTGTGCTCGGTACGGGCTGTCGAAAATGCGTTGGGAATTGTCGTACCTCCCAATGCCGAGATGGTACGGAACCTGATGCAGGCAGCTTTGATGGAACAGGATCATGTGGTACATTTCTACCAGTTGCAGGCGTTGGATTGGGTCGATGTTGTTTCTGCCCTAAAAGCCGATCCCAAAGAAACCTCGGCAATTGCCCAGAGCATATCGCCCTGGCCCAAAAGTTCTGTTGGGTATTTTGCCGATATACAGAAAAAAATTAAGAACTTCATGGATACCAGCCAGCTGGGAATCTTTGCTAACGGGTATTGGGGTCATCCAGCCTATAAATTGCCGCCGGCAGTAAATCTGTTAGGAGTTGCCCACTATTTGGAGGCGCTTGAAGTACAGAAAGATATTGTAAAAATCCAAACCATATTCGGAGGGAAAAACCCGCATCCCAATTTCCTGGTTGGCGGGATGGCCTGTGCCGTGAATATAAACGACCCGAATGCGTTGAATCTGGAACGATTGAGCTATGTAGCGGAGATTATCGAAGAGACGCAACAATTTGCCCAGCAAGTTTATCTGCCCGACGTGTTGGCCATCGCCTCGTACTATCCGGAGTGGACTAAAATAGGCGGAGGATTGAGAAATTACATCTCATATGGAGATTTCCCGATGGGAAATTACGGCGAGCTGCCAACCTACAAAAGTCCCCGAGGAATTGTTGTAGATCGGGACCTGTCCCACGTAGAGCCGTTTGACCCTACCGATATGGATGGATTGCAGGAGTTTGTCAATAACTCGTGGTACAAGTATGCCGAAGGAAAAGATGTAGGGCTTCACCCTTCGGTGGGCGAAACGGTATTGGATTATACCGGGCCTACGCCTCCATACGAATACCTGGACGTAGATAAACCGTATAGCTGGATTAAAACGCCCCGTTATAAAGGAATGCCCATGGAGACCGGGCCTCTGGCTCGCTTCATTGTCGGGTATGCCTCTGGGTACGAACCGTATAAGGAGCTTACAGACAAGTGCCTGGCCCAATTGAATGTGCCGTTGGAGGCCCTTTATTCTACCGTAGGGAGAACATTGGCACGTGCCATGGAGTCTTCGTTGGTGGCCGATTGGATGGGCGATTTCTATCGCCAGTTGTTAAGTAACATCAAGTCGGGAGATTACCGGATGTTCAATAACACCTATTGGGAACCCTCTACCTGGCCCAAGAAAGCCCAAGGATACGGGCTTACCGAAGCGCCCCGGGGCTCTTTGGCCCATTACGTGGACATATCGGACAAGAAAGTGTCCCGGTATCAGATGGTAGTCCCCACTACCTGGAACGGTTCTCCCCGCGATACCAAAGGACAACATTCTGCATTCGAGGCTTCGTTGATAGGGACACCCGTATTCGACCCCTCTGTACCGTTGGAAATTATCAGAACGATTCATTCGTTCGATCCCTGTTTGGCCTGCGCCGTTCATTTGTATGACGAAAAAGGTTCATTCGTCCATCAGTTAGATTGTATGTAAAAACACCAGGATATGATTAGTCGAAAACCGTCGTTGAGAGAAGTATATGTATGGCAACTGCCCGTACGTATTTTCCATTGGGTAAATGCCTTTACAATTACCGTTTTGATTGTAACCGGATTTATTATCGGAGACCCGCCTGCCATTATGCACGGTACGGCACCGGAGTTTAATTATTGGTTCGGGTGGGTGAGATTAGCACATTTCATCGCCGCTTTTATATTTGTAATCAATTTGGCGGTACGTATATACTGGGCCTTTGCAGGCAATGTTTTTGCCCGGTGGAACAATTTTATTCCGATTACCCGCAAACAAATTAACGGCATTTTTGAGACTATAAAGGTGGATGTGTTGTTGCTGACTCCCAAACCGGTTTACGACATTGGGCACAACTCCCTGGCCGCCTTTACCTATTTCGGCCTGTTGGTCGTATCCATTGTTCAGATTGTTACCGGATTTTCCATGTTCAGTGCATCCAGCGATGCGTGGTATGCTCCCTATTTTCAGGATTTGTTGATCAGCATGAATGGGTTCTTTCCGGTTCGTAACATCCACCATATCTTGATGTGGTTTTTCGTGTTGTTTATCATCGTACACGTATATCTGGTTTTTTACCACGACTATATTGAGCGCAACGGGATAGCCTCCTCCATGATAGGCGGTTGGAAATTTATAAATGAAAAAATTGTAGAACAATTCTTGTCCGAAGAGAAGAGAAAAAAGCAATTGTCTTTGGATAAAAAAATGGAGGAAACAGCACATAAGAAAAGGGAAAAGGAGATAAATGCATGAATCGGATTTTGGTCCTGGGTTTGGGAAATTGGGTACTTAAAGATGAAGGAGTCGGTATCCATGCCGTTCATCGAATACAACAAACAGGAATACCTGCCGGCATAGATGTTTTAGATGGAGGGACGGGAGGTATATTTATGATCGGTATTTTGCAGCAATACGACCATGTTATTATGATCGATGCTACCCTCGATACCCGTCCTCCCGGTACGGTAAGGCGGCTAAAACCCAAATATTCGGCCGATTATCCCCGGTTGATGAGCGCTCACGAGGTAGGATTGAAAGATATGATAGATGCCATGGTCTTGCAAGAGAATATTCCGGAAATTGATTTGGTCGTCGTTTCGGCACGGGATGTACAGGAGATCGGTATGGAGCTCTCTCCTCCGGTTGAAAAGGCACTTCCTCAGGTCGTGGATACGGTACACGAAATCATCCGCGAGTTGCAATAGCTGTTTGTCATTAGGAAAGATAGACCTCTTTGAGATAATCGGAGAGGTTTTTGTTTTTCCCCGTATGTACCCTTTCTTGTTCTCTGCCCAGCCAATAGGAGAGCGACCTCTTGGAAATCTTTTCCTGCTCTTTTTTTGCTCTTTCCAACAATCGGAACAGGGTAAAGTCGGGGAGATCGAATTCGTTCATTTCGATTGATTTTGCCACCGATACAATTCTGTCGGTCCATGTTATCGGAATAGAATCATTCAATAACGATTTCCTGAAAAAAGAGCGTTCGACCGGAGAGTAACAAATCGGCATCTCCGAGATGGCCGATAATATGTTGGCAATATCGGTGAAGGAGTAAGAGATATCACTCGATATTTTGTAGGTTGCACTTACCTTGGGTTTACTTCTCGTAAAGAAAGTTACTACCCGGGCGATGGCATCGGACGAGGTAAAACTGATACGTCCGTTCCCGGCGGGAAATAGGATTTTTCCCGAAGATAGAGGATTCCCGATAAAGATAGGCATCTGTTCCATAAGAATATTCCGCCGGAATATGGTATATAAGATGCCCGAGTTTCGGATAGCCGTTTCTGTTTCGACATTCTCTCGGGCCGGGATACAGGAAGAGCTCCCGGTCAGGATAGAACTGATGTATATGATGTATTCGGATATCATCGACTTTTTGTTCGAGAAAAGCGTTTAGTATCTGTTTGCCAGGAGCATTCTGGACGTCGGTTATCAATGTCATATGTTGAAACAGTAAATATCTTTCAAGCAGAACGATTGCAACGGCTAAAAGGTTGTCGAACCAAAGAAAAATTGTATCAAATCGGATAAATTCTTTCCGTAGTGGCAGAATCTTCTTACTTTTGTGGCAATTTTGTAATATATGGATAGTACGTTTCTGACCATTATAGAGATATTGGGGACAATCGCTTTTGCCATTAGCGGTATAAGATTGGCCTCTGCTAAAAAATTCGACTGGTTCGGGGCCTATGTGGTAGGTTTGGTTACGGCTATCGGAGGTGGTACCATCCGGGATGTCATGTTAGGATGTACTCCTTTCTGGATGTTGAACAGCATCTATCTGGCCGTAACGGGTATTTCGTTGTTATCGGTTATCATTTTCGGGAAATACCTGATTCGACTGCAAAATACCTTTTTTATTTTCGATACGATAGGTTTGGCGTTATTTGTCGTCGTCGGGATTCAGAAATCGTTAGCACTCGATTATCCTTTCTGGGTAGCCATTGTGATGGGTACGATTACCGGTTCGGCCGGAGGCGTTTTACGAGACATTTTTATCAATGAAGCTCCGCTTATTTTCCGGAAAGATATATATGCCATGGCGTGTGTAATCGGTGGACTGTTTTATTGGGCCTGTTACTGGATCAATTTAGATGAAGTTACCACTCAGATTATATCGGCCGCAAGCGTCATTGTAGTACGGATAGTAGCGGTAAAATACCATTTGTCTTTACCTGTTTTAAAAGGTGAAGAGTCAGAACTCGATTCATAATATGATTATACCCAAAAAGACAACCGTACAGTTGATAAAGTTCGCCATGGTAGGCGTGCTTAATACTGCTTTATCACTTGTTGTGATTTATGTATTGATGTCATTTTTCCATGTAGGGGTGTATATTGCTAATATTTGTGGATATGCAGTCGGTATTGTCAACAGTTTTATCTGGAACAAGCTTTGGGTATTTAAGAAAAATGAAGGCGCTGTATTTCGGGAGATTGCTTATTTTTTAGCTATATTTGCTCTATGTTACGGGATACAGTTCATCTCACTTCGGTTGATGGTTGAACACTTCTTGCTCAACTCCTATTTAGCACAGTTATTGGCTATGGGGGTATATACGGTTATGAACTTTGTATTGAATAAATGTGTAACATTCAAGAGCTGACAGGTATCCAGTTGGTTTCAATATAACACGCGGGTATTATGAAATTAAGTATTGTCATTCCCTGTTACAACGAAGAGGAGGTAATAGCGACTTCGTATAAACGGTTTACAGCCGTAATGGAAGCGAATAGCTACGATTACGAGTTGTTATTTGTAAACGATGGAAGTAAAGATAGGACAGAAGAACTTTTAACCGGTTTTGCCCAAGACGACCACCGGGTAAAACTGATTTCATTTTCCCGGAATTTTGGGCATCAAAATGCCGTGTCGGCCGGATTGCATCATTGTACGGGCGATGTGGCCGTGATTATTGATGCCGATTTGCAGGACCCCCCCGAGGTGATTCCCCAGATGATAGAAACCTATGAGAGGGAACAGTGCAACGTAGTCTATGCTGTTCGCAGAAAACGTAAAGGAGAATCGTTTTTTAAGCGAATGACAGCCAAACTCTTTTATCGGGGGCTTAATCTACTGTCCGATTTTTCTTTTCCAGTCGATACGGGCGATTTCCGTCTGATAGACCGTTATGTGTTGGATGCATTCCGACAGTTCCCGGAAAAACATAAGTATCTTCGGGGTTTGTTCTGTTGGATGGGATTCAAACAAGTCCCGTTCTATTACGATAGGGATGAACGCAAAGCTGGCGAAACAAAATATACCTTGACAAAAATGATTCGTTTAGCTTCGGTCGGTCTTTTCGGCTTTTCTAAAAAGCCGTTGAGGTTGGCCATTTCATTGGGCTGTATTTCCATTCTGATAGCACTTGCATTGGTTCTGTGGATTTTATACCTTCATATTTTTGTTGCAGAGAATGTCATGCCGGGATGGTCGTCCACCGTCATCATAATCTTGTTTTTAGGAGGTGTCCAGCTCTTTACCATTGGTATTCTGGGCGAATACATCGGGAATATTTTTGATGAGACGAAAAACAGGCCGGAATACATCATTTACAAAAAAATCAACCTGGACGAAACAAAATAGATTTTTCAAACCGCACTATTGAAGAAATACTGTGTTACTATGCAAATAAATACAAGAAATGCCCTTTTGCTGATTCTGGTATTGGTCAGTATCTTTACCCTTTTACCGTATATTGGCATTATCAATTTCCATACCAAGGGAGAACCGCGTGAAGCGATTGTAGCCGTATCCATGCTGAATCATCAGAATTGGATATTGCCTGTTAATAATGGAGGAGATATTGCCTACAAACCACCTTTGTTCCATTGGGCCATAGCCCTGTTTTCTTTACCGGCAGGGTATGTTTCCGAATATACCTCTCGTTTACCTTCGGCCATCGCCGTTATTGTGATGGCCATCTGTTGTTTCCTGTTTTTTGCCAAACGGGTAAATAATTCTACCGCCTTTTTAAGCGTATTGCTTACCATATCGACATTTGAGATTCACCGTGCAGCTATGGCGTCGCGGGTAGATATGGTTATGACCATGTTCATGGTACTCTCTTTTCTACAACTCTACAAATGGAATGAAAAGGGAGCGCGAGGCATATCCCTTGTTTCTGCTATTCTGATGGGGTGTGCTACACTTACAAAAGGCCCCGTAGGCATTGTTTTGCCTTGTGCCATTATCGGATTGTTTATGTTGATACGGGGCCAAAAATTTTTTACGGTAGTGTGGAAGTGTGCCCTTACCGCAGTGGTTTCGTGTATTTTGCCTGCTATCTGGTACTACCTGGCATATAAGCAGGGCGGAGATGCATTCTTGTCGTTGGTTATGGAAGAAAATTTCGGGAGGTTTATGGGAAAGATGTCGTACGAGTCTCATGAACAACCCATTATCTATTATTTTTATATCACATTGGCCGGTTTCATTCCGTGGTCTGTCTTGGCACTGATCTCTTTGTTTACGTTGTCTTATAAATGGCCGAAAGGCAAGGCCTCTCAAAAATGGATGGCGTTCAAACAATCCATAACGGGGATGAGCGATGCCCGGTTATACTCTCTTATTTGCATTGTTGTCGTATTTGTATTTTTCTGTATTCCCAAAAGCAAACGAAGTGTTTACATTATGTCTATCTATCCGTTTGTAGCGTTGTTTTTGGCAGAATATATGTTTTATTTGTTCCGGAACAAACAGGTTGCTTGGCGTATATTCGGTACATTCTTGTCGTCATTGATAGGAATTGTATTGGTCTTGTTATTGATCGTACGTTTTGTTAAGGCCGAAGTTTTGCTCTCGGCAATTCCTGTTTTGGGAAATGTTTCGGAGTATATTTTGGCATTGCAAAATTCTTCCGTATCATTTTGGGCGATTGTGGCGGCTGTTTGTACGGTAGCCTCTATCTGGACGATATATCGCTCCCGAAAAGATTGTTGTTCCAATAATCGTTATTTGTATGCTGTCGTTTCCCTTTTCTTCTGTTTCCAGGTTGTGTTGGATGCGTATGTGCTACCCAGCGTATTGAACCAGAAATCGATGTTGCCTTTTGCCCGGGAGGTAGTAAAAGTTGTGCCAGAGGGAAAAATCTATTCTTATGTAGCTACACCGATGTTGCGATTTTTTGTGGTTAACTTTTATGCGAACGACCGTGTGGTGGATTTTGAAAAAGAACAACCTGCGGAAGGTTATCTGTTGGTTGGGAAAAACGATTTTGAGAACATTCAGGTGAAATATGGCGATTCGTATGAGTTTCAACCCGTGTTGATCTCTTCGCAAAAAGGGAATGATATACGGGATATTATCTATTTATATAGTTTCTCAAAAATGATTCGATAGATTGTAATATATAAAAAAACAGCAGGAAGATTTATTTTGATCTTCCTGCTGTTTTTTTATATTGTTGTAGAATAACCGAGTCGGTTAGAATGTGAAGTGTAAAGCGATACGAACCCCACTGCGGTCTATATCGGGTAAATCCCGGTATGTTAACCTCCATACATAATCCACTCTCAATATCTTGAATATATTTTCGATGCCTACGCCGGCCTCCATATAGGGCATATTATCCATTATCGTACTCCCTTGCGGAAATTCGTACAGCCCTTTCGGATTGATGTAGGGATTGTTTTTGTTGGAGAGGCCTCCATATAGGCCCCTGAACGATAATACTTCGCGCCATTTGAGATATTTGAGCAGCGGGATTCGGTTGAATAGTGCACCGTTGACAAAATAGGTCAAATCCCACGAAAGATATTGGTCGTTGATAAATTCCATCGCGTTCATCAACGTGTAGGATTCCGGTTGGATAGTGTATGAAAGATTTGCGTTGGGCAGGATCAGCAAAGGGAAGGGTACTTTGCTCCAAACTTTTCCTCCTTTGAGAATAATATCGGTATAACCGAAAGCAGAAAACCAGAAACGTTTTTGTATTCCCAGTTCCGTCTGGTTTATATTATACTTGCTGTTCAGTACGCCTTTGGCGCCGATTTTATGCGATAATGTAAAGACCGGGGCATCTTTGGTAATGGGGATACGTGAAGTTTTGGTCTGGTAGTATCTTTCGTTGGGAGCATAGCGTAATTTTATTTCGGCGGCGGCAACCGAAAAATCTTTCTGTTCTACGCCCTCCTCGATGAATTTTACCCACCGGCTCGGATATTCGGTTCGGTAATTGAGATTAAATGCATAAGAGAATCCTGACGAAAACTCGTTTTTGTATTCCAGCTCCGACAACCTTTCATACGTAATACGTGTGTCCGACTTGCGTTTCAGCGACAAGAAGACATTATCTTTGTTCGTATATAGATAATGCTGACCTAACTGGTTGATGTCGTAACTGTGCATCGCCCTGATGGAGTGTATGGGGAATTCTCTTGTATGGTATCTTTTCTTGTTGAACGAATATTCGACTTCTCCCATATATTTGAATTTCTCATCTTTTGTACCATACGCCAGGTATCCGCGTCCAAACCAGTTGGGGTGGAGGTTAGCCGTGGTTATACCTCCAATTCTGAAACGGGCACCCTCTGCGGTATTACCGCTTATGGTTGTATTCATCGGCCCGAAGTCGAATTTACTGTTTTCTTTCGAGGTAGAGATATATCCGGATATCAATGTGGCGATTACTTTTTCCGTATAATAGAACACCGGTACTTCCCGCAGCCGTGTCAGCATCTTTTCAACAGCGTTTTCTTTTGTCCGTACCGGGACATGCCGGTTGTCCACCCAAAACTCCTCGGGTTTCATCTCAGCATCGTCTTCGATGATTATTCGTTCCTTCTCTTTGAATATATCCATATTCTGAGGCGGGTCGAAGTTGTATTTCTGGTATGTGTTAATCCTTCTGGCATACAAACCTTGCGTATTGGATATCAGCCTGAATTCTACCGTAATGTCGTCTTTTGTTATTAACCGGGTCCCGTCCGGCAAGCGATCGAAATCTTGTTCGATCGACATTTTTTCCACGAAGTTCAGGTTTATGTCGTACGGGACGTTCATTTTAACCTTTTTGACAAAATAGGTCGAGTCTAACGTAACGTACATACGTCCAACAAAACCGAAGGATTCAGAGTTGAACGGGACAAAGACCAAATCGGCACATTTCTCCCCCTCTACATCTATCGTGTCGTATATGTAGAATTTGTAAAAAGAGGTGGCGATATTTGAGAGCGGGCTGACGAACCGGTTCATCAACAAGGATATGTCGTTTTCGTATATATCGACCTCTTTAAAAGCCTCTCCCAAAAACTGTTTTACCCCGTCTTGGTTTAACATTTCATCGATCCCGGCTTTTTTCATGCCGGTTATTACCTGTTTTTTCGATTCGGGATTCTTGCGGTAATAATTGTTTTCAATTTGTTCTCTGATGGATACTGTCAGGATGGGTTTACCCGATATTTCAGATGTATCGACATAATCGAATATGAACTGAAATTTTTTGAACAGCCACTTTTTTTTCTGCTCTTCTGAAAAATCGTTCAACGCGAACGTCATTTTTTCGTACCGTTCGTATTGATAAAAGTCATGGTCTTCCAGACGGTTCTGTTTCTTTTGTTCGATTATTTTTTTTACCAGATCGACGGCCGGATTGTTTTTTCGGCTGTATTTGGTTTTTTTAGGGGTAATAACTACTTCGTCCAACTCTTTTACCGAGGAGGTCAGTTTTACCTCGATATTTTCCCGGTTGGCGGGATCTACCACCACTCTTTTTGGGAAATATCCGGTATATGAAACAACCAGAACGGCATTTTCCGGGGCTGAGTTGATGGTAAACATTCCTTCCATGTCGGTTGATTTTCCCGTTTGAGTACCCTCTATAACCACGGCTGCAAAAGGTAAAGTCTCATTTGTGGCAGAATCCCGGACCACGCCGTGTAGTTTGTATTGAGCCGATATATGGGGAGAATATGTGATAAGAAGTATAAAAATCAGATATATATATCTATTCATGAAGATTCTTCAATACGGAGTAAATTAATTACATTTCTATCTTTGCAAGCAAGTGCAAATGTAATAAAAATATCAGAAGACTTTTTTGTACGAAAAAGTATTCATACCCCTTTAACATAGTTTAAGCGCTGTTTTTGCTGGACTTATCCCTGAAAATATATTCCTTTACAACAAACATTGCGATTATAAAAAAGAAACTTGATATGGGAAAGGAGATAGAATACAAATTTCTGGTAACTTCTGATATTTATAAAAAACTTGGGAACTGTACATATTACAAACAAGGATATTTGTCTCTCGATAAAGAGCGAACGGTACGGGTTCGAGTGGTAGGTTCGACAGGTTATATTACTGTAAAAGGCCGGACAACAGGAGTTTCGCGTGCAGAATTTGAATATGTCGTTCCGGTAGAAGATGCCATATCGATGTTAGATGAATTGTGTATTAAACCATTGATAGAAAAAAATCGTTATAAGATACATATAAACAATCTGATATGGGAGGTTGATGAGTTTCTGGGGGAAAATGTTGGTCTTGTTGTTGCAGAGGTAGAGGTGCCTTATGAAGGATATGTTGTTGAAAAACCGGAATGGGTCGGGAAAGAGGTTACAAGCGATTCTCGTTTTTTTAATTCAAACTTGATTCACTATCCCTATTCTCGTTGGAAATCAATAAAGTAAAGGTTGATTGTAGAGAATAATTGTGTTTCAATGGGTTAGGGTATAGGTTTAAAATAAAATCATTATTGGGGGCTTATAGTACGGCATATGTTTTTTCGAGCTTAAAGAAAATGCATTATATGCGTACTTGTGTAAAGTATGTTTAAATGATTGGATTTCAATTGACTTAAATTTGTGGATATATAATACGGAAATGTAGTATTTTAAGAAATATCCGAGTTCGTCTTTCTTTTTCTTCCTCCCCCCCCCTAGATAAGACAAAAGTCGCATCGGAGGATGTGATGAAACTCCGAAAAACAGGATTTGAGCGTCCTTTCCCTTTGTAATCCACCGTGCAAAGCATCTCCCGAAAGAGTGTGGCCCGCCATTAGAAAAGAAAACGTGTCTCGGCATTTCATATTCATTGATGAGTTTCCCAATCAACTGCGATGCGACTAAATCTCTTTTTCTGTAACAAATATAATGCTTTTCTTTGAAAATATCAAGTTTCTGTGAGAAAAATTGCATTTTTTTTCTTTACTTTGAAATAGAGCCGGATAGAAAGTTTGCAAACAAATTGAAAGGGGATGGTGTGCTTGAAAAGCAGCGTAAAAGGATGCAGCATTTCAACCTTTTTGTCGTTATTCAGATGAAAGAGAAAAAATGGACCGATATACAGACATTCTTCATCGTTGTATAAAAAGAGACCGACGGGCACAAATGGAGTTTTATACCCTGTTTTGTCGCTGTATATATAATAGTTGTTTCCGTATTCTGAATAATCCGATGGATGCAGAAGAGGTGATGCAGGAAACTTTTATCAAATTTTTTGATCATGTACAGGATTATGTTTTGCCTTATCCCGATTTAGAGCGAAAACTCCGTCGGATGGCGATAAACGCATCCATTGATGTTATACGTCAGCGAAAGTTTTTTTTTGTCCCGATTGACGATAATCTTGATTGTGAAGAAGAGGAGAGTTGTGAGGAAGAAGAGGCTGATATTTCGGTCGAACAGATTCAACAAGCCATCGCACAGTTACCCGATGGATATCGAACGATAGTTAATCTCCGGTTAATAGAAGAGTTTAGTTTCGAGCATATCGCCCAAATTCTTGGTATAGCACCTTCTACCGCCCGATCACAATTTGTGAGGGCTCGCAAGAAATTAGAAATACTGATAAAAAAATTGTAGTATGAATCGGCAACTTGAAAAAATAATAAAAGAGAACCGTTCGTCATTTGACAATCAACTCCCTCCTGACGGGCATCTGCTCCGTTTTGAACAACGGCTGATATTGCAAAGACGAAGAAGGAATACGAAATATTGTATCCGTTTTGTCGCTGCGATTGCTGCTTCCATTTTATTGCTCTTGGGAATACTCCCCCGGGAATCAGGCAGTGATCAAGCCCAGGCGAGCGACATCCCTGGCGTTACAGCCTATTATCAGTTTAAAATATCCGAACAAATTGACAGTATAAATGTGTTGGTAGAAAAAAATGAAGAGGCCAAAATCCTTTTACAAAAAGCCATCAAGTCTATGCAGCAGGAGGTGGATGCTTTGCAGGAAATCGGGAAGAACATTCCGGAAGAAAATTATATATTGGCACTTGTCCGTTGTTATGACAAACAGATAGAGACTCTTACATCGATTCAATCTCTCTTGGAAAATAAATAAAGACCGTTATGAAACAGATCAAAATTTTTTATATGGTTTTTTGCTGGCTATATGTATGTATTGCCCATTCCAGTTATGCAAATACCATCCAGTCGGATTCGCGACCGTCCGAATTTGTTTCGTTTGACAGATCTTTCCATAGAAACAATGCTGTCGATACGGAAATTTTTTCAGAGAAAGAGGTGAGTAAAACAATCCATCGGCAGATGGAGGTTGATGCAGGTGCCGTATTGGAAATCGAGAATCAGTTTGGGAATATCTTTATAACAGAGGGAAATACCAATGCTATCACTTTTACTATTACCGTTATGGTCAAAGGTCAGGACCTGAAAAAAGTACAAGATATGGCCAATCGGATAGATGTGAAATTTTCAGAAAGTAGATCGAAGGTTTCGGCAAAAACCATATTCCCGACCAATAACAACCTGAACAATGAGAATGATAAAATTGAGGTGAATTATACCGTTACTGTGCCAGCTTCTATTTACCTGCAATTAAACAATAAGTTTGGGAACATTTATTTAAAAGATTGTAAACAAGGAGTAAATATCTCTTTGGATTTTGGCGATATAGAGATATCCCGTTTGCAAACAGACAACAATAATATAAAGCTGAAATTTGGCAAACTAAAATTGCAACAGGCAAAAAACTTACAACTGGAAATGTCCTATTCCAAAGCGGAGATCGGAGCTATATCTCGTCTTATCTGCTCTGGTGAATATAGCTCAACATCCATACAACAATTTGATATATTGAAAGTTACAGAGTATGTATTTGGGGAAATACACTTGGCCACGGCTGGCGAGATAGAGACTTCTGATGTGCGCTATTCTACGTTGAGTATAGAACAGTTAATGAAAAGGGCAACTATAAGATCCCTCCAATTCAGCCAGCTGGATATAAAAAATATAGATACAAATTTTGAAAATATCTCCGTTGGGTCCGCTTATAGTGAGGTTAAGTTGGTATTATCTTCTGAAATTTCTTGCAATGTGGATCTTTCCGTATCGATGGCGGATATAAAAATGAATGGGCTCAAACTTATAAATACAGAAATAGAACAGACTGAATCCGTCAAGACGTGTGTCGGTATCATTGGGGAAAAGAAAAATCCTGAAAAAACCATTCAAATAACCAGTGTCTATAAGGATATTATTTTAGAGGGAATAGAGTAGAAAATATTCCTTGCACGGTTTTTGTATTACCCGTTTTCTGCGTCGGTGTTTTGACCCGGCAGGGGAAGCGGGTATTATTTTTCTCTTTTCTCAAATTCGTTTCGCTTAAATAGGGGTGGATATGCTAAAAAAATTGTAAGTTTGTAACATGAATATCAAAACAAATCAGGAAAAACTCATCACACAATGAAGAAAAAAATCGCACTTCTTAGCATCCTGTGTTGGCCTGCATTTTTGTATGCAGCAGATGAAGCCAGGTTGTTACGCTTTCCCTCTACCAATGGGAGCGAAATCGTATTTTCCTATGCGGGGGATCTCTACAAAGTTTCCGTAAAAGGTGGAGAGGCCAAACGTTTGACCTCGCACGTCGGATATGAAATGTTTCCCAAATACTCTCCCGACGGGCGTACGATAGCCTTTACCGGGCAATACGACGGGAATACCGAAGTTTTTACCATTCCCTCGGAAGGAGGCGAACCGCTTCGGGTTACCTATACGGCTACCAACAGCCGGGATGACCTGGGCGATCGTATGGGCCCCAATAACATCGTCATGGCATGGACGCCGGATGGTTCCCGTATCGTATATCGTAACCGTATCGGCAGCAGTTTTACCGGTAAATTGAAATCGGTATCGCAAGAAGGCGGGCTGTCAGAAGAGATTCCCTTGCCAGAAGGAGGCTTTTGCTGTTATTCGCCGGATGGAAAACAACTGGCCTACAACCGGGTATTTCGCGAATTCCGGACTTGGAAATATTACAAAGGCGGTATGGCCGATGATATTTGGATTTATACGCCGGAATCGGGTACGGTTGAAAACATCACTCAGAACGATGCACAAGATATCATGCCCATGTGGATCGGCGATGAAATCTATTTTATTTCCGACCGCGACAGGACGATGAATATCTTCGTTTACAATACCAAAACCAAACAAACCTCGAAAGTAACCGATTTTAAAGAGTTCGATGTGAAATTCCCCAGTTGTAACGGAAACCATATCGTCTTTGAAAACGGCGGATACATCTATTTGTTGGATGCCGGTACCAAAAAAGCCCAGAAAGTTCCCATAACCTTGACTTCGGACAATATCTATGCCCGTAGCGAACAAAAAGATGGTTCCCAATATGTTCGGGCGTACAGCTATTCTCCCGGTGGAGAACGGATGGTAATAACGGCACGGGGTGAAATATTTAATGTTCCGGTCGATAAAGGCGTAACCAAAAACCTGACCCGTACGCCCGGTGTACATGAACGCAATGCCAGTTGGTCGCCCGATGGTAAGTACATCGCATACATCTCCGATGCAACCGGTGAAACAGAGTTGTGGATGCAACCTTCAGAAGGTGGCGACCCCGTACAATTAACCAAGAATAACGATACCTATATCCGTTCTTTTGAATGGAGTCCTGATGCCCGGAAAATCGTTTATACCGACCGGAAGAACCGGCTTAATCTGTTGGACGTAGCCTCCAAACAAAAGAGTGTCCTCTTTCAATGTCCTGCGGGCGAACCCTCCGGCGTGAGATTCTCACCCGATTCCAAATGGTTGACCTATGTATTGCCGGCCGAAAATAAATACAGCATTATTTATCTTTACAACATTGCCGATAAGAAAGAGTATGCCGTTACCGATAAATGGTACGATTCCGGTTCGCCGGTATTCAGTACCGACGGGAAATACCTGCTGTTTAATTCGTCGAGAGACTTTTCACCCACGTATGGGAACTTGGAGTGGAACCATGTATATACCAATATGAACGGCATTTATATGGCATTGCTTTCCAAAGATACCCCTTCGCCCTTTATCGAAAAAGATGCAGAGGTGAAGATATTCTCAGAAGAAAAAGGTAAAGAAAAAGAAGACGGAGATAAAAAAGAGGAGGTTGACAAAGAAAAGAAAGATAAATCGGAAAACTCGAATCTGGTTGTTTTCGATCCGGAAGGAATCGGTGAACGTATCTTGCGATTGCCGCTTCCCACGGGGTATTACGGGAATATCTATTCAGACGGGAAGAACGTATGGTACAACCGCGGAGGTTCTACCCGTGTGTTCGATCTCGACAAACAGGAAGAAAATATCGTAGCCGAAGGGGCCTCCATGTATGTAGCGCCCGGGATGAAAAAAGCTGTGTTCAGTAAAGGAGGGCAATTTTATATTTCAGATATTACCTCCGGCAGGGCAGGTTTGAATAAAGCCGTCGATTTGTCGAATATGAAAATAACCACCGACTACGCTCAGGAGTGGGAACAGATTTTCAACGAGGCATGGCGCGGATACCGCGATGGATTTTATCTGGAAAATATGCACGGAGTAGATTGGAATGCGATGAAAAAGAAATATGCCGTATTGCTTCCCTATGTAAAGACCCGTTTGGATTTGAATTATGTGATCGGTGAAATGATCAGCGAATTGAATTGTGGGCACGCCTATATTAATCCGGGTGAAACCGAACGTCCCGAACGCATCCAGACCGGGTTGTTGGGAGCCGAAATATCTCGCGATAAGAGTGGATTTTTCCGTATCGAGAAAATCATACCGGGAGCTTCGTGGAGCCGAGACTTGCGTTCTCCGCTTACAGAGCCGGGGCTGAATGTCAAAGAGGGCGATTTTATTATCGCTATCGACGGAGTTCCTACCAATACCGTAAAAGATATGTACTCCCTTTTGGTTGGGAAAGCTGGTGTACCTACCGAATTGAGCATCCATACAAAGGCACAGAAAGAGGGGGCTCGAAAGATTGTTATTACGCCTATTGCTGATGAATTTCCACTTTATCACTACAATTGGGTACAGGGTAATATCGAAAAAGTAGAAAAAGCCTCCGGTGGGAAAATAGGTTACATTTATATTCCCGATATGGGAGTGGAAGGGTTGAACGAATTTGCCCGTTATTTCTATCCGCAGGTAGATAAAGAGGGTTTGATCATCGACGATCGTGCCAATGGTGGCGGAAACGTTTCGCCCATGATTCTGGAACGTCTCGCCCGCGAGGTATATCGAGTTACCATGCAGCGTGGTTCAGACCGAATTGGTACGGTTCCCGATGCGGTACAGACGGGACCTAAGGTGTGTCTGATAAACAAGTATTCGGCTTCTGACGGCGACCTGTTCCCCTGGGGATTCCGGGCTTTGGGTCTGGGAAAACTTATCGGGACACGTACCTGGGGAGGAATTGTCGGCATTAGTGGTTCGTTGCCTTTCATCGATGGGACGGATATGCGAGTGCCTTTCTTCACCAGTTTCGATCCCAAAACGGGAGAATGGATTATCGAAAACCATGGAGTAGATCCGGATATTGTGATCGATAACGATCCGGTGAAAGAGTATGCGGGCGAAGATCAGCAGTTAGACAAAGCCATAGAAGAGGTGATGAAACAGCTGAAAGACCGTAAGCCGCTTCCTACCAAAGCTCCGGCTCCCCGTAATTTCAGTAAATGATTTTTAGGGATGCCGGCTGCATCGTGGGAGAAATGTTCCGATGTTGCCGGCATCTTTTATAATAGATTGTATAGAAAAAATGAAAAGATTATTCGCTCTGCTTGTTGTAAGTATTTTTTCGTATTCGGGTCTCTCTTTATATGCACAAAGCAAAACTGTCGATAAATTTGAAAAATGGCTACACACGCAGCCGGATTTGAGGGAGATAGTCCGGTTACCATTTTATCAGAAATCGTTGTCGGCAACAGAGGCAGAATCATTGCGCGAGCTGTTGTGGAATTATCGAGCAGAAGAGATAAAGAAACAGTATGCCTCTTCCTGGAAATTGAAACTGTTTACCGAAGATGAATTCCGGATGCGGTTCGATTATCGGGTATTCGGGGAGAAGCCGGCCGACGGGTGGAGTTTGTACATCTCCATGCACGGTGGAGGAGGAGCCCCGGCTGCGTTGAATGACCAGCAGTGGCGAAACCAGATTGGTCTTTATCAACCGCAGGAGGGTATCTATCTGGCTCCGCGTGCCCCGCTAAATACGTGGGATTTGTGGCATCAACCGCATATCGATGCCTTGTTTGAGCAGATTATAAAGAGTGCTGTTGTATTGAAAGATGTCAATCCGGATAGAGTTTATATAACCGGGTATTCGGCCGGAGGAGATGGTACATATCGGTTGGCTCCCCGTATGGCCGACCGTTGGGCCGCTGCCGCCATGATGGCGGGACATCCGGGGGATGTGTCACCTCTGAGCCTTCGTAATATCGGTTTTGCCCTTTGGATGGGAGCGGACGATGCTGCCTACAACCGTAACCAAGTGGCTCGGCAGTGGGAAATCATGTTGGATAGTTTGCAGAAGAACGATCCCGGTGGATATGTGCACGATGTCCATATCGTGCCCGGTAAGGGGCACTGGATGGATCGGGAAGACAAAGCCGGTATCGAATGGATGTCCCACTTTACGCGTAATCCCTATCCGGAGAAAATTGTCTGGAAGCAGGATAATGGCGTGTTGCATGGGTCATTTTACTGGTTGTCCGTCCCTAACGACTTGTTGCAACCCGGAGGAGAGATTGTGGTAACCAGAAAAGGGAATACCGTTTATATCGAAAAGAACTATTCGGAGAGATTGATCCTCTTTCTAAACGATGAGATGTTCGATCTCGACAAACCGATAACCGTCGTGTGTAACGGAAAAAATGTTTTTAAAGGAAAGGTAAAACGAAATTTGGCATCGCTGTATAACTCTCTTTTGCAGAAAGACGACCCCCGCTATCTGTTTTGTGCAAGCATTACATTGGACGATGTAAAAACAGATAAATAAGATGTTTTCATAAATAAAGGACGGTCTGTCAGATTGATTTCGATACAGATTGTCTTTTGTATTGTTGTAAAGGTGAGTATTTTTTAATATGAAGGTAGGGAGTAAGGAAGAAAGGGAGTAGAACTATGATGATTCTACTCCCTTTCTACATCTAACACCCAAAAAGTTTTTTATTTCTTTCGTTGTTCTTTCAATATTTCATTTGCTCGGGGAATATCCCTTTCAAACAAATTCAAATCTACACCCGCTATCGGCAACGGCATACCCGTATAGTTGAGGTTTTCGCCCGTTAAAAAACAGTCGATACCATTTTCTTTTAGGATGTCCATTACCATATGTGCGGCCACATCGTCTGAAAAAGACTTGAATACAACAATTTTATCATTCTCTTCCATAGCCGTATTGTTTAGAGGTTTATACTTGAAATTTATTTGTATAAATATAAGAATATTTCTTGGGTATGGCAAACATCAACGGTTCTATATCGTCGCAGATATGTTAAATAATGCAAATATATCAATTTTTTCTGTTTGTTGTATGTTTTATAACATAAAAGTTCGTACATTTGCTATGTGTTTTTCATGGTATTAGATTTAAAGTTAACAAAGATTGGTTGTCGTGAGACAACCTTTCGTTTTTTATATACCTCCCTTTTTGAGAAGAATATTCTTTACAAGTGTCTTTATATGAGTAGATTGTAGTATTAGTTCCTCTTTTTATTCTTTGGAAAGGCTGAATTCTTTATCTGCAAACAGTGCAGCAAGGCCGGTTATTTGTTTTAGTCGCAGCAACTCATCCTTGTCCATACCAATGTTTTTGATAATCCATTGGTCAGACATTCCCGCTTTGGTCAGTTCTGAAACAATGTTGCTCATCAATTCGATGTTGTGTGTACCGCGAGCTCGGTTGTGTCTGATGGTAGAGGCCATCCGGTTTGACAGGTCTTTCTCTATAACTACTACTGGTAGCAACCCTTTTTCCCGTTCATAGATTCGTTGGGATGTTTTCATGACCAGATAGCGGTGGTAACCATCTACCAGCTCGTACATATCTTTGTCGGCTATGTAGTAGCATACACAAGGCATGGTGTATCCGTCTTCCCAGATGGATAGTTCCAACAGTTTCATTTCGGGCGGAGCCACGATGTTGGGATTGTATCCGTTTGCCGCGATTTTTTCTACCGGTATGGCTCGGACGTTATATACGGGACTTTTATATTCCATAGTTTATTCTCTTGTTTGGATAGAAACCGATCGGTTCGGGCATAAATTCCGCACCTACCGTGTTGTTGTGTAAAGGTATCTCTTTTTCATAATAAAAGCAAAACATTCGGGCTGGTTCGATCATCGGTTTAGACCTTTTACGTTTGGGGTGTCGAGGATGGGAACAAGTATTTTGCCTGCGTTACAACAGGGATTTATATATATCCATAATCCGTTTTTTCCGTTTTTTTTCGTCTTTGTTGAGGGCGAATCCCATGTACTTGCAAGCGTGGTCGTTTTTCAGGATACAGATGCATATTCGCTTAAAGGTAGGTAATTCCCGAAATTCTGCGATGTTGATGTCGTCCTGGTATTCCATACGTACCGGTTTCTTATTCGTTTTATAAGCAGTTGTCTCTCCGACAGATATTTCGATACCGGCGTTACGTAACTTTTCGATGGTTTTGGTAGAGAGGCAGCCTCCCCGGGTTCTCCAAAATTCGATACTTACCGATAATTTTCGCAGGTAATTGGCTCTTGTCTCCGAAGGTAGGGTAGAGAGCAGGAACTGCATATATTGGGCCCATGTAAAGCCTTTGGGTAACGTAACTTTTTTCCATCCTACGGCAGAGGTACCCCCGTAAATCCCGGTAAAATTGACCCCATTGACCCGGTTTATCATCTTTCCCCACATATCGGGATCGATAGCCCGGTATAGTTTCAGGCTCGATTGGGCCTGAGAAATAAACGGGCTTGCCACTCGTTGCTTATCCAAGGGGATACCGGCCTGGTAAAAAAGATCGTACAAGTGGTTGTAACTCCATCCGAATTTCCCGTTGGCTGTCCATATATCGGTTGTCAACCAGTCGTATATGGGATAAGCACAGTATATGTTGGTTTTGATAAGATGTATCCATTTAAGGCCTTGATGGTAATAATTCCGTTTACTGTGGATGGTTCTCCAACGGTTAAAGCTCTCCTGGGTACGGATTCCTATCAAACAGCAGGTACGTTTAGCTCTGTTTCGCAGGTGTATCCATTCGGCAAACCGGAGTTGAAATTCATAATCCCACATATTGGATTTGAAAAATGGGAAATCTTTTTGTGTATAGCAATCTTTGGGTTGTTGCCGTACCCATTGATCCCGCATATCTTCATCCCAGGGTCTCCAATATTGTTGGAACATGGAGGTACACGTTGGTACTTTGAACGGTACGCAGATACGATATACATCCAAGATATCCTGATTGGAATTCAATACCTGGTCAACATAATCGATGGTTTCGCGGTATTGTATCTCGTAATCCATGTGGAATACACCCAATCGGCATTTTAACCTGTTTTTTCGGATGTAATCGATACACAGGTTCAGCAATACGCTACTGTCTTTTCCGCCGGAGAAAGATATGTATATGTTATCGAAAGAAGAAAAAATCTTTTTTAAACGCAACAATGTTTGGTTATATACCGAAGAAGGTCTGTTCATGGTTTGTTATATAACATTTTGACGTAGAGTTTCCACTCTCTGGTAACGGAAAATCCTTTTTCTTTAAATGTTTCCAGGTGGCGAGTGTGGGTTACCGATTGTATGATGTGTCCTCTTTCGTATGTCTGTATGACCTTTTTCAACAAGGTTGTTAATAGTTGGGGATTGTCGCCGGCCACGTAATAGTTGTTTATCGTAACGCTTTTGTCTTTGATCTCTATCGGCATAAATCCCAGGACCTCGCATCCTTCTATGGCAACGAACCAGGTATGATGCCTGGATGTCTTGAACGGATAGTTGTTGTTTTGCCGCAAGACGCTGCTTTTCATTACCAATGGGGCTACCAAGCTGTATAATCGTGTACTTGTTCCGTCTAATTTTTCAATTGTCATAACATAGCTGTTTTCCTTGGGGAGAAATCTCTCTTTGGGGGATTAAGCAAAGACATTTCCAGTTTGCATATTGTCTCTGTTTTCAAGAACTGTTCCTGTTTTTTAGCAACACTTTGATAAACAAAAATAGAGATTCTATTCAAAAAAAGAGTGTGAAATTTAAGATTTTCTTTTTGAAAATCTGCCTGTCGTCTCAGGTAAATAGGTACCTATTGGCATAAACTTTTGGAGATCGGGGGGGTGTCGAGCGATTTTCGTTGGTTTGTTTCGGTTATATTTACTTATTTTGTAGAGGTTATCGTAATAACTTTTGTAATATAAGTTTGTTATATACTAAAACGCTATAAAAAATCTTGTTTATGAAAAATTTGTTCTTTCTGATGATGTTATTATCGTTTATTGTGGGAGGTTGCTCTCAGCAAAAGAATTACCAATCGATGACTACGCCTGAGTTTCAACAACTGTTGTCTGATGATGCCATTCAGATTGTAGATGCCCGTACGCCCGAAGAGTACCGTCAGGGTCATATCGAGAAGGCCGTGAATATGGATATTAAGACTCTCGACTTTGACAAACAGATTCAGGCGCTGGATGCCGGAAAGCCGGTTGCCGTGTATTGTAAGGGGGGGGTACGCAGCAAAAAGGCAGCCGATAAACTATCGAAAGCAGGATTTAAGAAGATATACGATTTGGATAAAGGGCTGGACGATTGGATCAAGCACAATTATCCGGTAGTGAAGTCCGAAAAATAGCGATGGTCATCTTTAAATCTGGATGGCCATGATATAGTCGTTCATAAAGAATCCGTTTCCAATCAGGAAGTCTCCGCTTCGAGCAATGGAAAATCCCATACGTTTGTAAAACCCGGTAGCTTTGTTCTGTCGGTTTACATTCAGTTCTACGGTAACACTCTCGTCCGGAGCGACGAGGCCTCTGATATAGGAGAATGCTTTTTCTATTAAGTATTTTCCTATTTTCTTCCCTTGCATTTGAGGCAGTACATATATTTTCTGGATATGAAACAACCGCTTGTCTTCTCTTTCTACGGATATGTAGCCGCAGGCCTCTCCGTCGTACGAAGCGATGAAAAAGCGGTGTTTTTGTTCGGTCATTTGTTCTAAAAGGGACTTCTCAGCGTACATCCATTCAAACATATAATCGAGTTGTTCGGGCGATAAGATATGGCCGTAAGTAGGGCCCCAGGTTCGGGAGGCCAGTTCTCGTATTAATTGACAGTCGTGGATACTTGCTTCTCTGATCTCTATCATTTGAACAGTGCGATTAATTCGTCGATAGAGAGCAACTTTTGTTCACCATTCGACATATTTTTGACAGTGATTTTCCCTGCTGCTATTTCGTTTTCGCCGGCTAAGGCTACGTATGGAATTTGCTTGCCGTCGGCATATCCCATCTGTTTTTTCATTTTCGAGGCTTCCGGATATATTTCCGTGCGGATGCCCTCTTTCCTGAGTTGTCTGGCACAGGCAATGCAATACTCCTCTTCTGTTTTCCCGAAATTGACAAACAGGATTTGAGTGGTTTGCAAGGAGTCTTTCGGGTATAGGTCCAGCTGATTCAGAACGTCGAATATGCGGTCTGCTCCGTATGAGATGCCAACGCCCGACACTCCCGGCATACCGAATACGCCAGTCAAGTTGTCGTATCGTCCGCCGCCGGTGATGCTGCCTATCTGTACATCCAGGGCTTTTACCTCGAAGATGGCTCCCGTATAGTAGTTGAGTCCGCGGGCCAGAGTCAAGTCTATTTCAAACGTGGCACGAAGGTTGGCGTTTTCTACTTTGTCGAGGATGTATGTTAGTTCTTCGATGCCCTTCATTCCGATCTCGGATGAAGCCAGCACGGATTGGAGGGTTTGGAGTTTCTCCCGGTTTGTCCCTTGCAGCAGGATAATCGGTTGCAGCAGGGCGATGGCTTTTTCGGAGATGTTCTTTTCCCGCAGTTCTTCGTTTACTTTTTCCAGCCCGATTTTATCGAGTTTGTCGATTGCTACGGTAATATCGACGATCTTGTCCGGTTCGCCGATGATTTCGGCAATACCGCTCAATATTTTTCGGTTGTTGACTTTGATGCAGGTTCGGATACCGAAACGGTGAAATACCTCATCGGTCATCAGGATCAGTTCTACCTCGTTCAACAGCGAGTCGGATCCTACCACGTCGGCATCACACTGGTAGAATTCCCGGTAACGTCCTTTCTGGGGACGGTCGGCACGCCATACCGGTTGTATCTGGTAGCGTTTGAACGGGAAACTTATCTCGTTTCTGTGCATCACCACGAAACGGGCAAACGGTACGGTAAGGTCGTATCGCAATCCTTTTTCACACAATTTCGAGGCCAGTTTCAGGGTATTGCGACTGGCGAGCTCTTCGTCGGTAGCTTCCGACAGGAAATCGCCGGAGTTTAAGATTTTAAAGAGCAATTTGTCTCCCTCTTCTCCATATTTCCCCATCAGGGTGGAGAGGTTCTCCATGGCCGGGGTCTCTATCTGTTGGAATCCGAACAGGTGGAATACCTCCCGAATCGTATTAAAGATGTAGTTCCTTTTAGCCATTTCCACGGGAGAGAAGTCTCTCGTGCCTTTGGGTATCGATGGTTTTGCCATAGTTTCGTTTGTTTTGATTTTGCGTGCGAAATTAATGAATATTTTTGATATATCCCGATTCGTCCGGATATTGTCTTGGAACTTCTTGTGTGTAACAAAAAAACTGTTTCTGAGGTCCGGGTCAGACAGGGTCATTGGGGGAAGGTCAGGATATTGACCTCCATGTTCAGAATGTCGATGGTCAATAGTCTGTTGTTGAGTGTATTACCTGCTCCGGTGATGATCTTGATGGTTTCGGCCGCCTCAATGGAGCCGACAATACCCGGAACGGCCCCCATCACCCCCTGTTCGGGGCGGGGGAGCGAGGTTAGGTAACTTTCGTCCGGATAGATGTCCCGGTAAGAAAATCCGTTCAGGTAGTTGAATACGGCAACCTGACCTTGAAACTCGCCGATAGTCCCATATACGTATGGTTTCCCCAGTTGCAGGCAGGTGTCGTTTATCAGGTAACGGGTGGTGTAATTGTCGCACCCGTCCACCACTATATCGTATTGTGAGATGATTGATACGGCGTTTTCATTTTCCAACCGGTAGGGGTAGGTTTCGATGATTGTTTCCGGGGAGAGGGCTTTCAGCCGTTTTTCAGCACAGACAACTTTGGAAAGTCCGATCTCTTCTGTCGTATATAAAACTTGTCTTTGCAGATTACTTTCCGATACGGTATCGTCATCCATTAGCCCGATGCGTCCTACGCCGGCAGCCGCCAGATAGAGGGATACGGGAGAACCCAGTCCCCCGACGCCGACAATCAGGACCGAAGCATGGCCCAATTTTTGTTGTCCCTCTGTACCAATCTCTTTCAACAGGATATGTCTGCGGTATCGCTCCATGTTAGCGGTCGAATGTTTCGTCCCAGTCTTTCCATACTACCTCGTATCCCAGTTTTTTGACGGACGTTTCTACCTCTTGTGGGGTACGGTCGTCGTTTACCGAGAATTGTTCCAGGGCCTGCGGATAGGTATAATAACCACCCGGTTCGGTCTTCGATCCGGCACTTATCGATGTGGCACCTAAGGTGGCTATATGGTCTCTGAAATGTGGATTTTCACGGGTGGATACCGAAATATCCACGTCGTGGTCGAAAATCCGGTAGGCAAAAATGAGTTGGGCCAACTCCTTGTCCTGCATGATGACGTTCGGTTTGAAATGTCCTTCTGAGGGGCGCATCCGCGGGAAGTTGACACTGTATCGGGTTTTCCAGTAATGTTTTTGCAGGTAACGCAGGTGGATGGCCATCATCGTGGTATCGGTACGCCACTCTTCCAACCCGATCAACACGCCCATCCCTATTTTATGGACATTGGCCTGTCCCATGCGGTCGAACCCGTTGACACGCCATTCAAATTTGGATTTCATCCCTTTCGGGTGATAGATGTTGTAATGAGCCTTGTTGTAGGTTTCCTGGAAACAAACTACACCGTTCAGCCCGGCTTTTGTCAGTCGGTAATACTCTTCGCTTTTCAAGGGCATTACCTCGATGCTCAGGTTGGCGAAATAGGGCCGGGCAAGCCGGAGGGCGTTTTCGATGTAATCGACACCGGCATCGCGGGGATTTTCGCCCGTAACAATCAAGAGATTCTCAAAAGGACCTATCTTCCGGATAGCTTTACATTCGTTGATAATCTCCTCGTCTTTCAGTATGACGCGGGCAATGGGGTTGTCGTGCTGGAATCCGCAATACACGCAATGGTTTGTACAAGAGTTGGTGATGTACAGCGGGACGTACATTTGTACGGTTTTCCCGAATCGTTGTTGCGTATATTTCCGGCTCAATGCCGCCATCGGTTCCAGGTATGCCGCCGCAGCGGGAGAGACCAGGGCCATGAAATCGTCCACGGAGAGGTGCTCTTTGCACAGTGCCGTTTCTACATCGTTGGCCGTTTTTGAATAAATCTGGTCGGTTACCTCATCCCATGGGTATTTTTCTAATTCTTCTGAAAACATTTTTTCTTTGTTTTATTGATCCGGAGCAACGTATTCTTTCGTGCTGTTCTGACAGCGGTAGAATAGTACTCGGGATTTACACTTTCTAATAACATTTGTAATTCCGGCAGCAGCTCCGGCTCTTCCATACACAATCGGTACGACAGTTTCATATACAGCGTTTGTACGGCAGCCGGTTCTTCCGGCGAAAACATCCCCTCGAAACAGGCGTTTAGGAACGGTATCGAGATCGGTTTAGTTATGGGCAATTTGTCTAAAATGGAAAGGATCAACCGTTTGGTACCTTTGTGAGGGTGGTCCAGAGAAAATTCCATTAATTTGTCCCGTTTGTCCAGAAACCATTCCGGAAATTCTGTACACAGTTTTTCACAGGCCCAGGCTGCTCTCCACGAAACGGTCGTATCCGGGTTGTACATCAACCGATACACCGTATCCATCTCTTCGGGATGTTGTTTTATTAAGAACACTATCCCGTTTATGAAATGCGGTGTCAGCCGTTTTTTGAGTAAAACTGTGTAATCTCTGTCCATAGAGGATTGTTCTCAACTATTTTGATGTTCACACTCTTTTATGTTGTGTGTGATACGCATGGCACAGAAATTGGGGCCGCACATGGTACAGTAATCCTCGTCGTTCTTGGAGCTTTCCCGGTAGTATTCGAGAGCTCTTTCCGGGTCTAACGACAGGTTGAACTGGTCTTTCCACCGGAAATCGAACCGGGCCTTGCTCAATGCATCGTCGCGTACTTGTGCTCCGGGATGTCCTTTGGCCAAGTCGGCCGCATGGGCGGCTATCTTGTAAGCGATCACTCCGTTGCGTACATCCTCCCGGTTGGGCAGCCCCAGGTGTTCTTTGGGGGTAACGTAACAGATCATGGCGGTTCCGTACCAGGCAATTTGTGCCGCACCGATGGCCGATGTAATGTGGTCGTATCCGGGAGCGATGTCGGTGGTTAAAGGACCTAACGTGTAGAATGGCGCTTCCATACAAGATGAAAGTTGCCGTTCCATGTTAATTTTGATTTTTTGCATGGGCACGTGTCCCGGTCCTTCGATAATTACCTGTACGTTGTGGTTCCACGCTTTTTGGGTAAGTTCCCCTAATACGTCGAGTTCGAGAAATTGGGCCTCGTCGTTGGCGTCGTGTATGGAGCCCGGACGCATTCCGTCACCCAGCGATACGGCCACATCGTAAGCGGCCAGGATGTCGCATATTTCATCGAAACGGGTATATAAAAAGTTTTCCTGGTTGAATAGCTGGCACCATTGGGTCATGATGGATCCCCCGCGTGAAACGATTCCGGTAAGCCGTTCCCCTACCAGTTTTGCATGGGCTTTTAATACGCCGGCATGGATGGTAAAGTAATCAACACCCTGTTCACATTGTTCAATTAAGGTATCGCGGTAGATCTCCCAACTCAGTTTTTTGACATCGCCATCGACTTTTTCCAATGCCTGATAAATAGGTACGGTACCTACCGGTACGGGGCAGTTGCGGATAATCCATTCGCGTGTTTCGTGTATGTTGGCTCCCGTAGATAGGTCCATCAACGTATCTCCGCCCCAACGGCAGCTCCATACGGCTTTCTCTACCTCCTCTTCGATGCTGGACGACATGGACGAGTTGCCGATGTTGGTATTCAATTTTACCAGAAAGTTACGGCCGATAATCATCGGTTCCGCTTCCGGGTGGTTGATGTTTGCCGGGATGATGGCACGACCTGCCGCCACTTCGTCGCGGACAAATTCGGGGGTGATGTGCGAGGGAATTCCCAGTTCTTCGTTTTGGAGATTCTCCCGGATAGCTACATACTCCATTTCGGGCGTAATAATCCCTTGCCGGGCATAATACATCTGTGTAATCTGTTTTCCCTTTTTGGCCCGGTACGGTAGTTGTATGTGTTCAAACCGGAGCGAATCGAGCGAAGAGTCGCTTAACCGTTGTTTTCCGTATTCCGATGATATTTCCGGAAGTTGTTCCACATCTGCGCGCTGTTTTATCCACGCTTCGCGCAACCGGGGGAGTCCTTTTTTCAGGTCCACTTCGATGTTCGGGTCGGTATAGGCCCCGCTGGTATCGTAGATATATACGTGCCCGTTGGGGGTGGCAACACGTTTTCCTTCAACAATCTTTACCGTATCGGTCAGTTTAACTTTTCTCATCCCCACCCGGATGTCGTGTATCTTGCCCGGCAGGTAGATTTTCTCCGATCCGGGATACGAATCTTTGATAATTTTTTTGGTTTGCATCTGTTCTGAGAGTTTAGTCTAAGAAAGAGGTCAGTGGACTACTGGCTTCTGCAATGATTCCGGTTTTACCCAATCCCGCTTCATAAGCTGTCCGTCCGGCTTCTACGGCTTGTTTAAATGCTTCGGCCATCTTTATCGGGTCGCCCGCGATGGCAATCGCCGTATTTACCAAAACGGCGTCGGCTCCCATTTCAAGGGCTTCGGCGGCGTGCGAGGGCGCACCGATACCGGCATCTACCACAACGGGAACGTTACTTTGGCTGATAATGATTTCCAGCATATCGCGTGTACGCAACCCCTTATTGGTACCGATGGGAGCTCCCAAGGGCATGACGGTGGCCGCCCCGACCTCTTCCAGCCGTTTGCACAATACCGGGTCGGCCTGGATGTAGGGGAGTACGACGAATCCCATTTTTACCAACTCTTCCGTCGCTTTTAATGTCTCTATCGGATCGGGCAACAGGTAACGGGGGTCGGGATGAATTTCTAATTTGAGGAAGTTCGTCCCGAAAGCTTCTCTTGCCAGTTGTGCGGCGAATATTGCTTCCTCTGCGTTGCGTACGCCCGAAGTGTTGGGTAACAGTTGTACCTGTTCCCGATTGATATGTATTAACATATCGTCGTTTGCATTTTCTAAGTCGATGCGTTTCATGGCAGCAGTAACCATCTGGGTTCCGGATGCCGCAATGGCTTTTTCCATGATAGAACTGGAACTGAATTTCCCGGTTCCCAGGAACAAGCGGGATGAAAATTCTTTCCCTCCGATAATAAGTTTCTTCATATTTGGTTATATTTGATGATATTTAAAATATTTGCCGTCTCTTCCACCGGATTGGGCGAACGAAGGATAGAACCGGAGAGGGCTATCCCTTTGACGCCGGTTTCCATGATGGCCGATATGTCGTGTGCTGTAATGCCTCCGATGGCGACGATCGGTATGGTGATATTTTTTCTCCGGCATTTCTCCATGATATTCCGGTATCCCTCGATCCCTAAAACAGGGCTCAGGTTTTTTTTCGTTTCGGTAAACTGGAACGGCCCCAATCCGATGTAGTCGGCTCCTGCCGAAACTAAATGCTCAATGTCTTCAAACGTATTGGCGGTTCCTCCGATAATGAAAGAGTTGCCTACGATTTTACGAGCTTCGGCAACCGGAAGATCGTTTTTCCCCAAATGAACGCCGTCGGCACCTACCTCCCGGGCAATGACAACGTGGTCGTCGATGATAAACGTAGCGTTGTACAGTTTGCACAATTTCCGCACTTTAAAGGCTGTTTTTTTGATCTCTTCTGTCGATGCCTCTTTCATGCGTAATTGTACCCATTTGCACCCGCCCTTTAATACAAGTTCGGCCGAATGTAAATAGGAGATGGTATCGGTTTGATGGGTTATGAATTGTAACATGGTTGTTCTATCTGGTCTAATGCCGACCGTAAAAGGTCGATTTTTGTTTTTATCTCGTTATCCGTGTCTGCGTTGTTCCACAGATACCCTAAAACGGCAACGCCTCCAAAAGAATAAGGTTTTAGTTTCAGGATATGTTCAGGAGTTATGCCGCCTAATGCAATTATTTTCGGGTTGATAATTCCCCTCCGGCTGGCATCGGCCAGTTCTTTTTCTGAAAACCCCGAACGATAGCCGCTTTTGGAGATGCTGTCGAAAATAGGACTTAGAAATAGATATTCATACGCTTCGTTATTTCCGGCTATCTCCGTTATGCTGTGGCATGAACGGCTTATTTCCTCTTTGTATGGCAGGGGGATGCGGTTGTTCCTCTGGTTGAGATGAATCCCCCTTACCGGGAAATGAGACGTGAGATGGAAGTGATCGTGTAAAACGATTCGGGGATAAAAGCGGCTCTCTATTTCCGATAAAAGCGAAGATGCCTCCTCTTCTGAGAATGTCGGTTTTCTCAGATGCAGAATATCGACTCCATTTTCCAACAGGAATTGGATTTTTGCTGCTTCGTTCTGTACAGGTTGATCTTTTGTGATACAGATTAAGTGCATTTTGCTTATCCTCCGTATGTGGCCCGGATAACCGTTACTTTGTCTCCGTTAACCAAAAATCTGTTTTCCCACTCGTCTTTCGGGATAATCACGTTGTTTACGGCCACGGCAATCCCTGTCGGCGTGATGCCTTGCCCTCCGAGCAGGTCTTTTAGGGTAACTCGTTTCCCAACGCAAATTTCTGAATTGTTTAAGAATACGTTCATAGTGATAATGGTTGTTGTCGTTATGGATTTAGGTTAAATTGTCCGAGATGATACGTAAAGGGGCCGGATTGAAAAAATGATTCAACGGGCCATGCCCTTTCCCGACGGTTACTGTACTGCCGGCTTCGATGGCTTGTGTAATGTACCGTTTGGCTGCAATGACTGCATCTTCGAGTTGTTGTCCCAGTGCCAAATAGGAAGCAATGGCAGAAGAGAGGGTACAACCGGTCCCGTGCGTATTTGGGGAGGTGATGCATTTCTCTCTTAAAACGATCGGGTTGGACTTTCCGGTAAACAGTATATCGGTCATCGTTTCGCCTTTTAGGTGTCCGCCTTTCATCAATACGGCACGACATCCGGCATTTAATAGCTTTTCGGCAGCCGTATAAACCTCTTTTTCCGATTGTATCTCGCATTGAGCCAGCAGAGCCGCTTCGTCTATGTTGGGAGTAATGAGCGAGGCTTGTTTCATAAGAGTATTACGGATAAAATCGATGGTTTCATCTTCAATCAATTTATGCCCGCTGGTTGAAATCATAACCGGGTCGAGTATGACATATTGCGGCGAATATCGTACGATTGCTTCGGATACGACTTTTGCTGCCGCCAAATTGTGCAACATACCTATTTTGATGGCATCTGCTCCTATGTCGCTCAATACGACCTCAATCTGGGCTTTGACAAGCAGGGGAGAAACCGGCTCAATGGACGAAACACCGCAGGTGTTTTGGGCTGTAACTGCTGTGATGGCTGTCGTGGCATATACTCCCAACGCCGATATTGTTTTCATATCGGCCTGTATGCCTGCGCCACCTCCGCTGTCTGATCCGGCAATAGATAAAACGGTACGATATAGCCTCATTGCTGTAATCGGGTTTATTTAAATGATAGGAGTGTTTGTAATTATTGGACAGCGAGAAGTGCTATATTCTATGAACAAATTCCTACTTCGGCATTATCCGTATAGGTTCATAGGGTATAATCTCAGCCAATTTTAGGCACCCCTTTTGTTGTGAAGACAAAAGTACAAAAAAATTATTGAAGAGTTGCTATTTTATAAAATATACGTTGATTCTTTACGTATATTATGATTTCGATGCGTGTATGACCAAATCAACCGTTTTTCGTTGAGTATAAAAGCATCCTGTTTTTGTAAGATTCTTTTGGGAATTTGCATCGATCGCTGTATTTTTGTGATAATTTAATACTCGCCGCAATGAAAAACTATATCCTTGTAGTGCTATTTCTCTTCCTCTGTCGTATCGGGGGAATGGCCCAGGTAGATAAGGGCTTGGAGACCATAACCGAAAATTCAGTCAGATCACAAATCTCTTTTTTAGCCGATGATTTGTTGGAAGGCCGTGCGGCCGGTTCTTGGGGAGGAAAGATTGCAGCGGCTTATATCGTCTCTCTTTTGGACGATATGGGTGTTTCAGCATGGAAAGATTCATATTACCAGCCTTTCGAGGCGATAAAAAGTGAAAAGACAAATCGCTATTCTGTGAATCCGGCGAAGCGCGACTCTCTTTTGCAATCGGGAGGTGTCCCGGTAGAGATGCGTAACATCATCGCTTGTATCCCCGGTAGGCTCAGCGACGAGTATGTTATCGTAGGGGCGCATTACGATCATTTGGGTATTGACAAGGCCGTGAACGGCGATTCCCTGTATAACGGGGCGGACGACAATGCTTCGGGAGTATCGGCTGTTTTGCAAATTGCCAAAGCATTTCTGGCAACCGGTCAGCAACCTGAACGAACGGTCCTTTTTGCTTTCTGGGACGGAGAGGAGCGGGGGCTTTTGGGCTCAGCCTATTTTGTCTCTGTATTTCCCGATCCGACCAAAATCAAGGGTTATTTGAATTTTGACATGATAGGTCGTAATACCGACGAAGCGGTACAGACCCATGTTGTCTATTTTTATACTGAGAGCCATCCCGCGTTTGAAACGTGGATGAAAAGCCATATTCAAAGATACGATTTGAAGTTGACACCGGAGTATCGTCCGTGGGACAAGCCGGTAGGCGGGAGCGACAATGCCTCTTTTGCCCGAAAAGAGATACCCATTATCTGGTACCATACCAACGGGCATCCGGATTATCACAAACCCTCGGATCATGCCGATAAAATAAATTATCCCAAAGCCGTGGATATTATAAAATCGGCCTATCTGAATCTTTGGAATATGGCCAACGAAAGGGATTTCTGACCGGTTGGTCTGTCTGCCGGAAATGTTCTTTTCGGTGGGCCGGAAATATTGTCGAGGAAATCAACTTTGTTTTTTGCGCCTTAGGGGGAGTTTCGGGAACATTTTCCTGAAACGGGTCAGGTGTACCGTGATATTGCTTCCTGCAATAACAAACGTAACAGCAACAATAATCAATACCAGACCGGTAGATTCTCGAAGAGTGAGGGTTTCGCCAAATACCGTTATCCCGAAAAAAATGGCGGTAACCGGTTCCAAGGCACCCAATATAGCGGTAGGAGTAGAACCGATGTATTGGATGGCCCCCGTCGTACAGACGAAGGAGATAGCGGTAGGGAAGAGGGCCAGAGCCAACAAATTTCCCCATAAGTACCATTCGTTGGGCAGGGTAAGGTTGTCGTTGATGTACAGCCTTGCGATGAACAGTGTCAGGCCGAAAAGCAACACATAGAAGGTAACTTTCAGAGTCGCCATACTCTTTAAAGAGTTTTGGTTGATTCCTACCAGGTAGATGGCATACGAAAGCGAAGAGGCGAATACCAGGGCCGTACCTGTCAGGCTGAGTGTAGAACCGTCGCTGTTTTTATATAAGAGCCCGATGCCTCCTACGGCCAACAGGATACACAGTGCCGTTTGCAGGGTCAACCTCTCTTTGAAGACAAAAGCCATGATCAATGCCACCAAGATGGGATAGATAAATAGCAGTGTCGATGCGATACCGGCATCCATATAGTTGTAACTTTGAAATAGCGTGAGCGAAGAGATGGACATCAATATGCCGAATATGGACAGCGGAAAAATCTCTTTTCTGTTTATTTTAAAATCTCTTCGTCGGGCTTTAATCATGATTCCTAATAGTGGGATGGCAAACAAATACCTGAAAAACAGGACAGAATCGGGATTCATTCCATCCTTGTATAACGGTAGGGCAAAGAGCGGATTCATACCGTACGTGGCTGCGGCAATCGTCCCCAAAATATAACCTTTGGCTTTTACGTTCATCGTTTGTCGAAAATTTGCCCGCAAAAGTATAAAAAGAATGGCGCATCGTCTGCTGTTTTTTCTCTTTTTTAGAAGAAATCGGGCAAACGATTATTCTTGTTTCTCATCTCCAATGAATTAATCGAGTCGTTTGTCTCAAATGGCTTCGTTTGCCAATATCTCTTGCAGGATGGAGACCGCCGTTTCGACGCTGTTTACGCCGTCGATCGCCATGGATCGTTTTCCTTTCATCTCTCTCAGTTTGCACATACGGGCGTGATGCTGTAAATAGAAGAGAATCTTTCCGAATGGTTGCGATTGGAAATAACCGCTTTTTTCGTCGTTGATAAAATATAGGTACATTTTCCCCTGTTTCAACGCGATTTTTTCCAACCCTAACAGCTTGCCTAATCGCCGTAACGTAACGACACGTATCAACTCTCTGCCTTCGTGGGGGATACGACCGAAGCGGTCTTCCAATTGTTCGGCAAATCTTTTTATATCCGTTTCCCGTTCCATTTCGTCCAGTTGCTGGTAGAGGGAGATACGTTCGGAGTCGTTGGGAATATAGTTGTTCGGGAATAACAGTTCCAGGTCCGATTCCACGATGCACTCGGATACATATCCGGGCATCTGCTCCTGCCGGTCGTTTTCGTTTCGGTAGAGGTCGCTGAATTCGTCGTTTTTGAGTTCTGTTACCGCTTCGTTTAAGATTTTCTGATAAGTTTCATATCCTAAATCTGCGATGAATCCGCTTTGTTCGGCTCCCAACAGGTTTCCTGCTCCCCGGATGTCGAGGTCCTGCATGGCAATGTGTATGCCGCTTCCCAAGTCTGAAAAACTCTCGATAGCTTGTAACCTTCGCCGAGCTTCGACAGTCAGTGTACGCAAAGGGGGTACCAGCAGGTAACAGAACGCCTTTTTGTTGCTTCGGCCCACCCGGCCGCGCAGTTGGTGCAGTTCGCTCAATCCGAAATTCTGGGCGTTGTTGATGATGATGGTATTGGTGTTGGGTATATCGATTCCCGATTCGATGATGGTGGTGGCTACCAATACGTCGTAATCGTAGTTGGTGAAATCCATGATTACCTGTTCCAGTTTCTCCGATTCCATTTGTCCGTGTCCGATACAGATACGGGCATCCGGTACCAGGCGATGGACGGTGTCGGCCAGTTCGTTCAGTTGCTGGATACGGTTATTGACGATAAATACCTGCCCATTCCGGCTCATCTCGAAGTTAACGGCTTCGCGGATAATATCTTCGTTGAACCCGTGTACTTCGGTTTGTATGGGATAGCGGTTGGGGGGAGGGGTGGTTATGACCGATAGGTCACGGGCTCCCATAAGCGAGAATTGCAGTGTCCGGGGGATGGGAGTTGCCGACATGGTGAGTGTATCCACGTTTACTTTCAGCTGTTTAAGTTTCTCTTTTACCGATACGCCGAATTTCTGTTCTTCGTCTATGATAAGCAGCCCTAAATCTTTAAACTTGACATCTTTTCCGATAAGGCGGTGTGTACCGATGATAATATCGGGTTTCCCCTCTGGCAACTGTTTCAGAATTGTTTTAACGTCCGATGCTTTACGGGCGCGACTTAAATATTCGATGGTTACGGGAAAATCTTTTAATCGGTCGCTGAACGTTTTATAGTGTTGAAAAGCCAATACGGTTGTCGGGACCAATATGGCCACCTGTTTGTTGTCGGTTACCGCTTTAAAGGCAGCTCGTATGGCGATTTCCGTTTTGCCGAAACCGACATCTCCGCAAATGAGCCTGTCCATGGGTTGTTCGCTTTCCATGTCGTGTTTGACCTCTTGCGTAGATTTCAACTGGTCGGGCGTATCTTCGTAAACGAACGAGGCTTCCAACTCCTGTTGCAGGTACGAATCGGGAGAGTAGGCAAATCCTTTTTCCTGTTTACGTTTGGCGTATAATAAGATGAGGTCTCGGGCAATGTCTTTTATTTTGCTCTTGGTCTTCTCTTTCATCCGCTCCCAAGCTCCGGAACCCAATTTGTTGATGCGTGGAGCTTCTCCCTCTTTGGCCCGGTATTTGGATAGTTTGTGCAGGGCATGTAGGCTTACGAACAGAATATCGTCGTTCAGGAAGACGAGTTTGACCACCTCTTGCATTTTCCCGTTTATTTCGGTTCTTACCAATCCTCCGAATTTCCCGATACCGTGGTCGATGTGTACGATATAATCGCCTATCTCAAACTGTTTCAACTCTTTCAACGAAAGAGCCAGTTTCCCGGAACGGGCTTTTTCGCTTTTCAGGTTGTATTTGTGAAAACGGTTGAATATCTGGTGGTCGGTAAAGAAACAGCATTTCAGGTCGTGGTCGGTAAATCCTTCGTGCAGGGTTTTATCCACGGGCGTGAATACGATGTTGTCGTTTCTGTCGTCGAAAATGGTTTGGATGCGTTCAATCTGTTTGGGACTGTCGCTGAGGATATATATCTTGTAGCCGTCGTCTGCATATTTGTGAAGGGTTTCGCTGACCAGGTCGAAATTTTTGTGGAAAATAGGTTGGGCCGAGCAATTCATCCGGATGATCGCCGGTGATGCCGAGGGGCTGTTGGCCCCGAAGTCGATACGCCGGAAATTGAAAATTTTTCGTTTGAACAGTTCCGGGTCGATGATCTTTTCCATGGCTTTTGTATCGCCGTCTTCCGAGATCAGCAGCTGGGACGAGATGGTCTCTGAGGCTATCCCGGCAATACGTTCTACCACCCACGTAAGGTCTCGGCATCCGAGTATGACGGATGGTTGAATGAAGTCCAGTAACGAGACCCCCGATACGCTCTCTTGCGAAACATCCGGGATGATGCAGATCTGGGATAACCGTTCTTTTGAAAGTTGCGTCTCGATTTCAAACGTACGGATACTATCTATTTCATCTCCGAAAAAATCAATGCGGTACGGGTAGTCGTTTGAAAAGGAGAAAACATCGAGAATACTTCCTCTTACGGCGTATTGTCCCGGTTCATACACATAATCTACCCGTTCAAACCCATATTCAAACAATACATCGGCCACAAACGTACTGCTCACTTTCTCTCCCGAGGAGAGAGACAATGTCTTTTTAGTCAGTAACTGGTTCGATACTACTTTTTCGGCCAGGGCTTCGGGATATGTAATGACCAGGATGCTGCCTGAATACTGGCTTAACCGATTGAGGGTCTCTGTCCGGAGTATTTCGTTCGAAGGGTCTAATTGCCCGTATTTGATCTGTCGTTTGTAAGCAGATGGGAAAAAGAGAATTTTTTGTTCTCCGTTTATCTGTACCAGGTCGTGATACAAATATCCGGCCTCTTCCAAGTCGTTGGCAATAAATACGAACTGGTTTCCTGTTTCGAGCAGCGGCGATAGTGCCAGTGCCAGTGCCGACCCTTGCAACCCTTGCAAGTGAATGGTACTTACTTGATCGTTTTTTAGTAATTTGAATAGAGCCGATTGCCGAACAGAGGTGTTAAATATATGGGAAAGCTCGGATATAGTCATTTCTTATTGTCAGATTTATTGCCCTAAGAGGATAAAAACGAACGCAAAAATACTTTTTTTCGGTAAAAAATGGAATCAATTCGGCTAAATCCTTTAAAATATCGTATATTTGAAAACAAATTAATCATTAATTTATGTTGATACGGGACGAAAACATATCGGAAGTTCAACCTTGTCTGGTCATCATACCGACATACAATGAAAAAGAGAATGTAGAGGACATCATTCGTTCTGTATTTTGTCAGGGAGAACACTTTCATATCTTGATCATAGACGATGGTTCCCCCGATGGGACGGCATCTATTGTAAAGACTTTGCAGCAAGAGTTTTCCGACGCGCTCTTTTTGATAGAGAGGGCCGGCAAGTTGGGACTGGGAACGGCGTACATCACCGGTTTCAAGTGGGCCATAGAAAACGGTTATGAGTATATTTTTGAGATGGATGCCGATTTCTCCCATAATCCGGAAGATTTGCCTCGTCTGTTGGATGCGTGTATAAGCGACGGGGCGGATATGGCTATCGGTTCGCGGTATATTTCGGGAGTAAATGTTGTAAACTGGCCCATGGGTAGGGTGGTTATGTCCTATTTTGCTTCCAAGTATGTACGGCTGATTACCGGAATGAAAATTGCCGATACAACAGCCGGTTTTGTCTGTTACCGGCGTGATGTGCTCGAAGCCATCGATCTGGATAAAATTCGTTTCAAGGGATATGCTTTTCAGATTGAGATGAAGTTTACCGCTTCCAAATGTGGATTCAAGTTGATAGAAGTTCCTATTATATTTATTAACAGACGTTTGGGGGTAAGCAAAATGAATTCGTCCATATTTGGAGAGGCTGTATTCGGTGTAATAAGCCTGGCCGTAGGCAGTTGGTTTAAGAAATATCCGAAAAAAAGATTGAATCGCAATAGCGTGAAGAAACGATCGTTGGCAAGAGAAGGAATGAACTGAAAATATCCCTTTGTTGAAGCGGATTGTCTGTCGCCCGCGAGCAACGAAATCGTGGCAGGGTCTCTGTTTTCGAGTTCCTTTGTATTTATGATGTTTCATTAAAAGAGACAAAATGAAAAAGACTCTTATAAAAAATGCCCTTATTATAAACGAAGGTGAACGATATACCGGTTCGCTTTTGCTTGTAGGCGAAAGAATTGCCGATATATATATGGGAGAGTTGCCGCAAGAGGTAGAACAATCGGTATCTGCGGTTGTGGATGCTCGGGGCAAATGGTTGATACCCGGTATTATAGACGATCAAGTCCATTTTCGGGAACCGGGATTGACACATAAAGGCGATATAGGAAGCGAATCTGCTGCGGCTGTTGCCGGAGGTGTAACCTCGTTTATGGATATGCCCAACACTGTTCCGCAAACAACAACCCTTGAAAATCTGGAATGGAAATTTCAACGGGCTGCCGAAACCTCTTTGGCGAATTACTCTTTTTACTTGGGTGCGACAAATGAAAATTTGGAAGAACTGAAAAAAGCCGATCCGCACCGTGTCTGTGGGATAAAGATATTTATGGGTTCTTCTACCGGAAATATGTTGGTCGATGATGCCCGCGCTTTGGAGCGTATCTTTTCAGAAATTCCGCTGCTCATTGCCGTGCATTGTGAAGAGGAGTCGGTGATAAAGGCCAACAGGGAGCGTTTTATAAAGCAGTATGGAGAAGAATTGCCCGTAACGTTCCACCCTTTAATTCGGAGTGAGGAGGCTTGTTACCAATCTTCGGCAAAGGCCGTAGCGTTGGCCTCGCGTACGGGAGCCAGGTTACATATACTGCATCTTTCTACGGCCCGGGAAATTTCGTTGTTTGAGAATAAACCGCTGAAAGAAAAGAAAATAACAGGAGAGGTTTGCGTACATCATCTGTTCTTCAACGATTCGGACTATGCCCGGTTGGGTAATCGTATCAAATGGAATCCGGCTATTAAAAAAGAGAGCGATCGCGTAGCGTTGACCGAGGCGGTAAACAATAATCTCATTGATGTGATAGCGACTGACCATGCCCCGCATACGTGGGCAGAAAAGCAGGGCTCTTGTTTGAAAGCCGCATCCGGAGGCCCGTTGTTGCAACATTCGTTGTTGGCCATGATAGATAAAAGCCGGCAGGGAGAGATAACTCTGGAAAAGATGGTAGAAAAAATGTGTCATGCACCGGCACAGTTATATAAAATTCAGGACCGGGGATACATCCGAAAAGGTTATTACGCCGATTTGGTATTGATAGACCCCGACCGCCCCTATACCGTAACCCAAGAAAATACCTTGTCGAAATGCGGATGGTCTCCGTTCGAGGGTTATATCTTCCCGGCGACCGTATATCAAACCTATGTAAACGGGGTAATTGCGTATGAAAATGGCGAGTTGAACCAAACGTGTCGGGGAGAGGAGCTCCGTTTCAACGTCTGAACCGGTTAATATAAGATTTTTATGAAACTGTTATTTTGTATAGGTGCCGGAGGATTTTTGGGAAGTGTTTCCCGTTATTTACTTTCCCGTTATATCGCATCACATTGGACATCTACCTTTCCATTGGCTACTTGGGTAGTAAATTTGTCGGGGTGTCTTTTGATCGGAGTTTTGATTGGGTTATTTGCTCGGGCCGATTGGTTTACCGAAGGGTGGCGGGCAGCTTTGATAATCGGTTTTTGCGGTAGTTTTACCACGTTTTCTACTTTTGCAGGAGAGTCGCTTTCGTTGTTGAAAGAGAACGCTTTTGGAACCATGGCCTTGTATGCCTTGTCCAGTTTTGCGTTGGGATTGTTGTTCGTTTATGTTGGTGTACAAATTGTTCAGATAATAAAATGATGGAGTTCGTTTATTTTATTGTAGGATTATTGGTTGGTATCATATTCTTGGTACTCTATGTATTTGTACGTAAAAGAGCGGAACAAGAGCAGAAACGTCGTCAGGAGGAGAACGATGCTGAACGGATTCGTTTAAAAGAAGATTCCGTTCGGTGGTATCAGGAAAAAGCTGTGGCAGAGGCCCGGATCGATATGTTGGAACGGGAGTCTGAACAAAACAACGAAGTCCGTCAGAAATTGGAAGAACGTCTGGCCGAAACAGTCGCTGATCGGGAAGCTCATGCCAGGAGAGCGATAGAGCTTGCCGCAGAGAATCGTACATTGGCGGAAAAAATGCAGACACAACAAGTTGAAATGGAGAATCTCCGAACACAAATGAATAACGAGTTCAAGTTGATGGCCAATACCATTCTCGAAGAAAAGAGTAAACGTTTTACTGAACTGAATAAAGAGAACATAGACCGTATATTGGCTCCGTTGCAAGAAAAATTGTCAGAATTTAAAACCAAAGTAGAGGAGACCTACGATAAAGAGTCGAAAGAACGGTTTAGTCTGGACAGCCGTATCAAAGAGTTGGTCGAATTGAACCAACGGATCAGCCAAGAGGCCAATAACCTGACAAAAGCGTTGAAAGGCGATTCCAAAACACAAGGCGATTGGGGAGAGGTCATTCTGGAAAGTATTCTCGAAAAGTCGGGACTGACAAAAAATCAACAATATTTTGTACAGGAGACTTTGACAGACGATATGGGACATCCCGTCTTGAACGAAAACGGGAAACGGATGCGTCCCGATGTGATGGTTGTCTATCCCGATAACCGTCGGATCATTATTGATTCAAAAGTCTCTTTGACGGCCTATACGCGGTATGTTGATGCCGAAGATACCGGCGAGTTGGAAAAAGCGTTGGCAGAACACATCCGTTCCGTCAAAAGCCATATCGACGAACTGGCGGCTAAACATTATCAGGACCATGTCGCATCGTTGGATTTTGTGATGATGTTCATCCCTAACGAACCGGCCTATCTGGTGGCGATGCAAAAAGACCCTAATTTATGGCAATACGCCTACTCCAAACGGGTTTTGTTGATCAGTCCTACCAACCTTATTGCTGCGTTGAAACTGGTAGTGGATCTCTGGAAACGCGAACAACAAAACCAGAATGCACTTGACATTGCAGAGCGAGGAGCTCGTTTGTACGATAAATTCGTAGGGTTTGTTGAGAAGATGAATGAGATAGGAAAACATTTGGGAAATGCCTCCAAAAGTTATAACGAAGCGTTTAACCAACTTAAAGAGGGTAGTGGTAACCTGATAGGGCAGGCCCAGAAGTTGATAAAACTGGGTGTAAAGGCCAAAAAAGAGTTGCCTTCGTCTTTGAAACCGGCCGAGGAGGACGAAACAGATTGAATTTGTTTCTGTCGCACGGATAGCTGTCCGTGCATTTTACGTACCTTTGTTTGTGCGTAGCATAAAAACCTGCTTTATAATAGAATAATTAAAAAAAACGTTTATCTGCTGCTTATATGCAAAAACGACACACCGACAGAGAGCTCTATTTCAGAGAACAGATTTATACGACCCAAACGTATGTAATTCCGTATATTTCCCGTTTTGTGGCGATAACGCCTCAAACCCGGGTATTGGAGATCGGTTGCGGTGAGGGGGGAAATCTAACCCCGTTTCTCGACAAAGGATGCGAATGTGTAGGCGTTGATTTGATGGAGTGGAAAATAGAACTGGGAAATAAAATTTTCAGCGACCATCCCAATCACGAAAAAGTCAAATTGATTTACGAAGATATATATAACCTAACGTCTCAGGATATCGGATTGTTCGATCTGGTTTTCCTTCGCGATACCATAGAACATATCCCCAACCAGCGACGTTTCATGGGCGTGTTGAAACAGTTCTTGAAAACATCATTAATTGTTCTTGCTTTTTAGCGTCCGCTTTGCGTC
>CASGEW010000003.1 GCA_949300615.1 uncultured Bacteroidales bacterium | reverse complement strand
AATAAAAACCTTTTTTTATAAAAAAAAGTTTTTTATTTTTGTAATATATTATATATGTATTGTGTTTAGTACAGTAAAATAGATATTATATTACCTTGAAAATAATTAATAAAAAAGTACGTCGAAATAAAAAAAAGTTTATCTTTGCAAAAAGAGGTCTTTTGTAAGAGAACGCTTGACTTTGAAAAACACATTGACAACATCTGAATATAGGCGAATATTGATACTCTTTTCCAAAGAAGAGATATAGAATTTGTTCTTTATAGATGGATATAAACGAGATCATGGGGATACGAAAAAAGGGCTGTATTCTCATCTGGCAACACTCTCTAATGTAGAGTTACAAAGACAAAATAATTTAGGATAGAGTTTTTTTGTAAACGAGAAAACGAGGATACGAAAAAAGGGCTGTATTCTCACCTCAATTTTTCTGATACCTCGCTGATTGCCCGGGAGGAGATTACAGAACAGGCCTTTGTCAATTTTATCAATATCCTGCCCTATGCCCGCAACGCACAAGAGGCGGTCGATACCCTTTTCCAGAGAGCCTCGGTAGAGAAAAAGATGTTTTGCCATTTTATGGCAATGGGCAGTAAATATCTTTATGAACCGAACTCCCCCATGCACAACGAAGAGTTGTTTATTCTGATGTTACGTTCGCAGCTCGGCAGTACGGTGTTGAGCCAGACGGAGAAGGTACGTCCGAGGTTCTTGTTGGAGATGGCTCTGAAAAACCGACCGGGAGAGGTTGCCGCAGATTTTACCTATTTGCGTCGCGACGGAAAATCCGGCCGTCTTTCGGAGATACGCTCACCCTATCTCATCCTCTATTTTAACGATCCCGAATGTAACGATTGTCTGAGGGTGAAACGGCAACTCTCGTCATCTTCGGGAATAAACAATCTTCTCCGTACGGAGCGGTTGGCCTTACTGTCAGTCTGTGTGGAGGGAAAAACAGATGCATGGAAAAATTCGACCTGCCCGGACAGCTGGATCGATGCCATCGACAAGGAACAGCACCTTACCAATAACCGGGTCTATGACCTGAAAGCGATGCCGACCCTTTACCTGCTTGACGAAACCAAACGGGTTATCCTGAAAGATGTTTCTGTGGCACAGATAGAAGCCTGGTTGAAGGAAAACGGTAAATAATCCATGGATAAGCCCCGACCGGTTTTCCCGTTTATTTGATTCCCTGCATCAATGCCGGACATCCGCTGGCATCGTAAACCTCAATACACCCTGTCGGAGAGGGTTTATCGGCCTCCTTGAAGGTAAGGCCCCGGGTCTTGTCCCGGTTTTTCCAGGCAGTATCGATGTTGTGCCGTAACCATTCGGTATATTGGGGCTGATCTCCCTCCTCTATCAACAGGCGGTAACGTTTCTCGCCGGTACGTTTATAGGCATTCATTATCATACCCCAATAGGTAGCTTGGGTTCAGATGACAGCCCGACCCTTTTTTGTCCGAGTCGATGGCATACAGTTTCTTTTAAAATGATAAATTCCGCAGTATGCGAGCCGGTTGAAACTTGCCCCACACAACATCCTCATTTTTTGCGGGCAGCCACCGCCAGCAGCACACCCAATACTACACCCAACAAGGCGGCACAAAGTACGCGCATATTGCCCGGTAGCAGGAAGGTGATGGTATGGGCCGGAAACCAGAACAAAGGGATGGTTTTCTTGAATACGAAGTTCCATTGTACGTCCCAGTTCAGGTTGCGTATGATTTCGCCCATGCGTATGGGGCGGAAAAACCCTTTCAAGGTGCCACCGTTGTTCAGTATGTGGGTGTCGGTGATTTTGTGGAGCGTCATGAATACCGGGCCGAAAATCGTGTTCATAAATACCGACACCATGAATGCGACGAACAGTTTTCCCCACGACAGGTCGCCTGCAAATACGGTCGGAGCATCGCTCATGCCCATGTATTGCAGGAATACCGGTACTCCCGACGAGAAGACGATCATGGCCGCGTTGATGCCCAGCCCGAGCACACCCCATACGATGGCGCGCGGCAACACCCCGAATCCGGGTTTAAGATATTGGCCGGTGGCTATCCGCAGGCCTATCAGCTCCCCGGCGGTAGAAAGGATGGCGAATTTGATAAATGCTGCGATCATACCGTGCGAGGCATTGAACGAGAGGTAAGCGTCGAGCACCGTTTGGCTGGTGAAAAACGGCAGTAAGAACAATACGGCGCAGGCAATAAAGAAAAGGTCTTGTCTGTTCATGTTTTTCGTGTATCGGATTTTTGTGGTAAATAAAATTGTTAACGCGGGTAAAGATACGAATTTATTCGAGAACGGGTAAAAATAAAAACAGGAGATGTGTCGAAGGACACTCCTCCTGTTTTACATACGATATATTTTCGCCTTTTTCGGTTATGCTTTCTGGCTGCGTTTGCGTTCGGTTTCGTCCAGGATGATTTTGCGCAGGCGCAGGTGATGCGGTGTTACTTCGACGTATTCGTCCTCCTTGATATACTCCAACGCCTCTTCCAGGCTGAACACTACGGGAGGGACGATACGTGCCTTGTCGTCAGCTCCCGAAGCCCGCATATTGGTCAGTTTCTTGGATTTGGTTACGTTTACCACGATGTCGCCCTCTTTGGCGTTTTCGCCTACCACCTGTCCGGCGTAAACCTCTTCTTGGGGGAAGATGAAAAAACGACCGCGGTCTTGCAGTTTATCGATGGCATAGGCGAACGCCGTACCGGCTTCCATACTGATGAGCGATCCGTTCGTGCGGCGTTCGATGTCGCCTTTCCACGGCTGGTATTCGAGGAAGCGGTGCGCCATGATGGCCTCTCCGGCCGATGCGGTAAGCACGTTGTTGCGTAATCCGATGATGCCGCGTGAAGGGATGTTGAACTCCATGTGGATGCGGTCTCCCTGCGTCTCCATAATCAGCAGTTCTCCCTTGCGCCGGGTTACCATATCGATGATTTTACTGGAATACTCTTCGGGGAGGTTGATGGTGAGTTGTTCGATCGGTTCGCATTTTTCCCCGTTTATTTCGCGGATAATCACTTGCGGTTGTCCCACCTGCAACTCGTATCCTTCGCGGCGCATGGTTTCAATCAAAACCGAGAGGTGAAGAACGCCGCGTCCATACACCGTCCATACATCCGAGTCGGGAGCTTTTTCTACCCGTAGGGCCAGGTTTCGGTCCAACTCGCGGGTCAGACGGTCGGCAATGTGACGGGAGGTTACATATTTCCCGTCTTTTCCGAAGAAAGGCGAGTCGTTGATGGTAAATGTCATGGACATGGTCGGTTCGTCTATGGCGATGCGGGGCAGCGGTTCGGGGTTTTGCAGGTCGGCAATGGTGTCGCCGATTTCAAAATTTTCGATACCGACCAGCGCACAGATGTCGCCGGATGAGGCCGAGGAGACTTTGGTACGGCCCAGCCCTTCAAATACATCCAGCTCCTTGATGCGTTGTTTGATGAAGGAACCATCTTTGGTACAGAGCGATACGTCCATCCCTTCGCGCAGTTCCCCGCGGTGGATGCGTCCTACGGCGATTCTCCCTACGTAAGGGGAGTAGTCGAGTGAGGTAATCAACATCTGGGGAGTACCTTCCAGATATTCCGGCTCGGGGATGTATTCGATAATGGCATCCAACAACGGCGTAATGCTGTTGGTGGGTTTGCGCCAGTCCGTTGACATCCAGTTTTGTTTGGCCGAACCGTAAATGGTGGGGAAGTCCAGCTGCTCTTCCGAGGCATCGAGGCTGAACATCAGGTCGAAGACCATCTCCTGTACCTCGTCGGGGCGGCAGTTGGGTTTATCCACCTTGTTGATTACCACTACCGGTTTTAATCCGATTTGGAGGGCCTTTTGCAATACGAACCGCGTTTGGGGCATGGGGCCTTCAAACGCATCGACCAGCAGCAGGCAGCCATCGGCCATATTCAATACCCGTTCTACTTCGCCTCCGAAATCGGAGTGCCCCGGGGTGTCGATGATGTTTATCTTATAGTCTTTATATCGGATAGAGACGTTCTTGGAGAGGATGGTAATACCTCTTTCGCGTTCCAGATCGTTGTTGTCCAGAATTAACTCGCCGGTGTTTTGGTTCTCACGAAACAGTTGTCCGGCCAAAAGCATTTTATCGACCAGCGTTGTTTTGCCGTGGTCCACGTGGGCTATAATCGCGATGTTTCTGATTTTTTGCATATCTTCTCTTTTGGTGGTGCAAAAGTACTATTTTTTTTGATGTGAGATATACGATGGCCGTTATTAATCTGTATTTTGTTACATTAATTTAGGGGTTTTGTCTCAGGCTGTTTTTGAGAAGAATAAATAAAAAAGCGGACAAAGATTTGTTTTTCAAAAACGAATGGTTACCTTTGTGCGCTCAAAAGAATTTTTACTAATCATAAAACAGAAAAAAATGTATTTAGATTCTGAGAAAAAGAAAGAAATCTTTGGGAAATACGGAAAGTCTAATACTGATACTGGCTCACCCGAAGCACAGATTGCATTATTTTCATACCGTATCGCCCATTTGACTGAACACTTAAAGTCAAATCACAAAGATTATAGTACTGCCAGAGCTCTCCGTATGTTGGTAGGTAAACGTCGTCGTATGCTCGATTATTTGATTAAAATCGACATTGAACGTTATCGTGCTATTATTAAAGAGCTTAACATCAGAAAGTAAACGTATTGCTTTTTGTAAGCGGAAACCGGGAAAGTTGTAGGGCTCTCCCGGTTTTTTATTTTACCATATTGGGGGAAAATGTGCCGGTATAATTTCGTACGTAACGTTTGTGCCGAATCAATTAATTTCTACTTTTGTATATCCAGTAAAATAAAAACGAGAAAATATGAAAAAGAAAAGATACCTGTCATACGCAATTTGGTTAATCGTATGGGCGTTTATCTTTCCGGTCAATGCCCAGCAAATGGCTCCGGAACCGCTGCCGATAGATTCGGCTGTCCGTTACGGCGTGTTGCCCAACGGTTTAACCTATTATATCCGGCACAACCAGTATCCCAAAGACCGGGCAGAGTTCTACATTGCCCAGAAAGTCGGGTCGATTCTGGAAGAGGAGGAGCAGCGGGGGTTGGCCCACTTCTTGGAACACATGGCCTTTAACGGGACGAAGAATTTCCCGGAGAAAACCCTGTTGACGTGGTTGCAAAGCATCGGGGTCAAGTTCGGAACGGATGTGAATGCCTACACGTCGTTCGACGAAACGGTTTACAACATTTCCAATGTCCCTACCACGCGCGAGAGTATCATCGACTCTTGTATCCTGATTCTACACGATTGGGCGTCGGAGATTGCCTTGGAAGATGAAGAGATCGATAACGAGCGGGGGGTGATTACCGAGGAGTGGAGGACACGGGCCGATGCCTCCTCCCGGATGTGGGACAAGTCCATCCCCATCCTTTTTGCCGGCAGCCGCTATGCCGACCGGATGCCGATTGGGAAAATGGAGGTTGTTCAGAATTTTCCCTATCAGGCCATCCGGGATTACTATCACAAGTGGTATCGTCCCGATTTGCAGGGAATCATTATCGTAGGAGACTTCGATGCTGAACAGGTAGAGAAGAAGGTGAAAGAGGTGCTCGGTAGTATCCAGATGCCCGAAAATGCGGCTGAACGAGTCTATTATCAGGTTCCGGACAACGAAGAACCGATTGTAGCCATTGCTACCGACAAGGAGGCCTCCAATGCCATTGTTACGATGTTCTTCAAGCACGACCAGATGCCGGCCCAACTCAAAGCAACCATGGCCGGTTTAGCCGATAATTATATGAAGATGGCGATTACTTCGATGTTGAATGCCCGGTTGGAAGAGCTTACGCAAAAGGCCGATGCTCCGTTCCTGGGTGCCACTTCGAGCGATGGGTCTTTTGTCGTTTCCAATACAAAAGATGCCTTCGCTGCCGCTGCTGCCGGAACGCCCGAAAAGATAGAAGCGGCTTTTGCCGCATTGGTTACGGAGTTGGAACGGGTGAGACGATACGGTTTTACCGAATCGGAATATGAACGGGCCAAAGCACAGATATTGAGTTATATCGAAAACCTGTATGCTGAGCGGAACAATCTATATAACTCTTCGTATGTGCAGGAATATGTGGATCATTTTATCAACGGAGGCTCTATTACGGGGATTGAACGGGAGGTGGATTTGCTGAAAACGATTATCCAGGATATTCCTGATGTCGGGTTGATCAACCAGGTGGCGAAAACCCTTATCGGCGATAAGAACATCGCCTTTGCCATAACAGCCCCCGAGCAGGAAGGTATTTCTTATCCGTCGGCAGAACAGTTGGTTGCTCTGTTCCAAAAAATCAGACAGGAGGAGGTTGCACCCTATGCCGATGCCGTCTCCAATCAACCGCTGATAGAGAATCTTCCGGAACCGGGACGTATCGTGAAGGAGAAAGAGAACAAACAGTTGGGTATCACCACCTGGATGTTATCCAACGGCGTTACTGTTATTCTGAAACCGACTGACTTCCAGAAAGACGAAATCGGCTTCCGGGCATACAGCCCCGGCGGAGGTTCTCTGTACGATGACTCGGATATCCTCTCGTTGCAGGTGATAAACAGCGTTATGGGTATTAGTAAGTTCGGCGGGTTTACACAGACGGAGCTGACCAAAATGCTGGCCGGCAAGCAGGCCTATATATCTAGTTACGTTCAGGAGAATTACGAAGGTTTACAAGGAGGCAGTACGGTAAAGGATCTGAAAACACTTATGCAGCTCATTTACCTGACCTTTACCGATGCCGATAAAGACGATGCCGCCTTTACCGCCTGGAAAGAGCGGGTGGAAACATCCCTTAAAAATCAGGAGGCTGATCCTGCAACCGCATTCAACGATACCCTCAATATGGCATTGTATCAGGGGCATCCTCGTACATTGCCCGTCAAGTCGCATCAAATAGCCGATATTGATTACGATCGTATTCTGGAAATATACCGGGACCGGTTCAGCGACGCTTCCGACTTTACCTTTACCTTTGTCGGAAACCTGAACCTCGATACCATGCGGGTTTATACTGAACAGTATCTGGCTTCCCTGCCCGATTTGAACAGAAAAGAGAAAGGTAAGTTCAATGTATATTTGCGCAAGGGTAAAGACACTCGTCTGTTTGAAAAGGCGATGGAGACTCCTAAATCAACCGTAACAGCCGTATTCTCCGGCAAATGCAAGTTTACGCCCGAAAATTCGGTCAAGATGGATATCCTTACCGATATTTTGCGGCAGATGTACGTTGAGTCGATTCGTGAAAAAGAGGGCGGAACGTACGGCGTTCAGGTAAGTGGTTCCATTGATGCTGGTACCAAAACCTTTGCGCTGAACTTCTCGTTCGATACCAACAAGGAGTTGCGCGAGCGGTTGTTGAATCTGGCTTTGCAAGAGCTGAAACAGTTGGCAGAAAAAGGTCCCGATCCCAAATATGTGAACTCGGTTAAAGAGTATTGGTTGAAATCTCACAGCCAGCATTTGAAGATGAACGGTTATTGGTTGCAAATGCTGGAACTTAACCACAAGTACGGCATAGACAATATCTCCGATTACAATACGTTGGTAGAGAAACAGACCCCTGAGAGTATCCGGAAATTCGCCCGGCAATTGTTGAAACAGGGCAATGAGGTGATTGTTTCGATGGATGGGGTAAAAGAGTAACCGGTTTAGAAGAGTAGAACCCATTTTTTGATACGAAAAAGGAGCGGCAAAAGGCCGCTCCTTTTTTTATTTGTTTTTGGGGAGAATAAAGGGGGCTATATCACTCCCCGGACTTTGTCGTCGAAAGCAGCCAGGGCGGCTTTCGCTCCTTCGCCCATGGCTATCACGATCTGTTTGTACGGAACCGAGGATACGTCTCCGGCGGCATATACCCCTGGTACGGCGGTGCGGCAATAGGGGTCTATGACGATTTCGCCCGTTGCCGTCATATCCAGCAATCCTTTGAAAAGGTCGCTGTTGGCCGTCAGTCCGATCTGGACAAATATACCGTCCAGCTTTATATCCTGAACCTCGCCTGTTTGGCGGTCTTTCACCCGGATACCGGTCACTTTTCCTTGGTCGGCTATCACTTCGAGCGTCTGGGCATGGACGACGATTTCGACATTGGGCAGCTGTTTGGCCTTCTCTTGCAGCACCTTGTCGGCTTTCAGCTCCTCCATGAACTCGAATACGGTAACTTTTGAACAAATGCCGGCCAGGTCGATAGCCGCTTCCAGTCCGGAGTTCCCTCCGCCGATGACAGCTACCGGTTTCCCCTGGTAGAAAGGCCCGTCGCAATGCGGGCAAAAAGCCACGCCGTGTCCGATATGTTCCACTTCGCCGGGTACGTTGAGCCGTCGCCAGCGGGCTCCGGTAGCCACGATCAAAGCGGGGGCCGAAAACATTTCGCCGTTTTTAGTCGTAACCGTTTTTTCTTTTCCGGCGATATCTGCCTTTTCTACCTGGCGGTGTTCCCAAATATCCACCGGATATTGTTCCAGGTGTCTTTTCAGGTCGGACGCCAGTTGGTTGCCCGTTGTCTCGGGTACCGAAATCAGGTTCTCGATACCCACGGTCTCTTTCACCTGTCCGCCGATGCGTTCGGCAACAACCGCTACGCGCAACCCTTTGCGGGCCGAATATATGGCTGCGGCTGCTCCGGCAGGGCCTCCGCCCAACACCAGTACATCGTATGCACGGGTAACATTCTCCTCCGACGAAGGGAGGGAGCCGTAGCGGGATTCCAGTTTACTCAGGAGTTCGCCGAAATCGCTCCGTCCTACGTGTAGCAACTCCCCATCTGCAAAAACAGCCGGTACGCCTTGTATATGTAACGCCTCGACTTCGTCTGGATGAATGGCCCCATCTACTGTTTCGTGGCGGATGTTGTCGTTCAGCGTAACCATGGCATTCAGGGCCTGTACCACATCCGGGCAGTTGGTGCAGGTCAGCGAGACGTAGGTCGTCAGCTGTATAGGCCCTTTTAAGGCCTTTACCCGGTTGCCGGTATTTTCGTCCGGCAGGTTTTTCCCTTTGCCGTCGCAGTTGAGTATGGCCAGCAGCAACGATGAAAATTCATGTCCGTTGGGAACGGCCCGGAAAGAGATGCCGGTAGGCGTACCGTTTTTTAGCAGGGAGAAGGATAACCCTTCGCCGTCGGTTACCCGACACGAGATACGAGGGGAGCACTCGGCTACGTCATTCAGAAGTTCCAACAGTTCGCTGCGGCTTTCGTGGCCGGGAGAGACGGCTATGTCGAAAACATACTCCGCTTCAAGTCCAGCGAAGATGGAAACCAGTTGCTCTTTGAGGGTTGAATCTAACATGAGTGTCTCTATTTAAGTTGTTAAATTTTTCCTACCAGGTCGATGCTCGGTTTGAGGGTGGCTTCGCCCTTTTTCCATTTGGCCGGGCAAACTTCGCCGTTGTGCGTTGCCACGAATTGGGCCGCTTCTACCTTTCGGAGCAGTTCGTCGGCGTTGCGGCCGATGTTGTTGTCTTGTATCTCGGCAATCTTGATTTTCCCTTCGGGGTTTACCAGGAAGGTGCCTCGGTAAGCCATCCCCTCCTCTTCAATCATTACGCCGAATCCGCGTGAGAGTACGCCGGTAGGGTCGGCCAGCATGGGGTATTTTATCTTGCGGATGCTTTCCGAGGCGTCGTGCCAGGCCTTGTGTACGAAGTGAGAGTCTGTACTGACCGAGTACACCTCTACGCCCATGGCTTGAAACTGATCGTATTTTTCGGCAATGTCCACCAGTTCCGTAGGACAAACGAACGTAAAGTCTGCTGGATAGAAGAAAAAGATGGCCCACTTGCCTTTAACGTCGTCGCTGGTTACTTTTTTAAAACTTCCGTTGTGGTATGCCTGTACCGAAAATGGAGGCATTGGTGCATTGATAATAGGTTCCATAATTTTTATTTTTTGAGGGTTTATAAATAGTTTCTTTTCGTTGATACAAACATACGTAGCGATTTTTCCGATACAAACAAATTTCGATTGATTGTCTCAATACCGTTATTTAGAATAACAATGGTTTTTTGTCTTTTGTTTGGAGGTGGGCGGGATGACCGTTTCGGAGATGGCAGAATAAAATAAAAAAGGCTGTCCTTTGAAAAAGGACAACCTTGGAAAGTGTGCGGATGACGGGACTCGAACCCACACGTCGTAAGACACTAGATCCTAAGTCTAGCGCGGCTACCAATTACGCCACATCCGCGTGATGCTTTTGCAGCGCAAAGGTAATGATATTGTCGGTTTGTACAAAATATTCCGAAAATTTCTTGTGGGCCGCCTCCTGAACCCGTTGGTCCTTATTGGGACAGGAGAGGGGTATTTGGATAAAAAAACGCAGGACAGGAAAAATCCCTGTCCTGCGTTGCAGCGAGCACACACTTGACTATTTCAAAACATTCAACACTGCTTCGTAATCGGGTTCATGGGTGATTTCAGGAACCAACTCTTCGTAAATGATGTTGAAATCTTTATCGATCACTACAACCGACCGGGCCAGTAGTCCGGCCAGTGGGCCGTCAGTTATTTCTACTCCGTACGCTTTGCCGAAATCGTTGCTTCTGAATGCCGAAACCGGGATTACCTGGTCAATACCTTCCGTCGTACAGAAACGGGACTGGGCAAAGGGCAGATCCTTCGAGACAGCCAATATCACGGTATTGGGCATTTGAGCAGCCAATTGGTTGAATTTCCGGACAGAGGTAGCGCATACCGAAGTGTCTAAGCTGGGAAAGATGTTCAACACCAGTCGTTTGCCTTTCAAATCGCAACAAGATAGTTCGGAAAGATCCGATTTGACTAACTGGAAACAGGGTGCTTTTTCCCCGGTTTTGGGCAGTGAGCCGCAGGTATGGACCGGATTTCCTTTCAGTGTTATGGTAGCCATAGTTTTTTATTTTTAATGATTATTTTGTAGGTCGTTTTCATAGAAAGCCGTTATCCCTTCTGCCACTTGTCGGGGCAGGTCGGGACTGTATCCGATATATATGTCGGCAATATCATTGTCAGGAGTCAATAGAAATGCCGATGGAAATCCGGTTACGCCGTATTGGATAAAGACGTTCGAGGCATTGTAAAGCGGAGCCTCGCATTTGAATCCACTCTCCTCCCAATATTTCTCCACATCGCTTCGGGAGTTCTCTTTAAATAACACTTTCAGTTCCGTATTTGTTTCCCGGCACAGGCTGTCGAGCCGTTCAATAGCCGGCGGGCAGAAGCTGGCTTGGGTATCGACAAACAGCAGTAGCTTCATCTCCTGGCTGGGTGTCAGGGTAAACCTTTGTACCCCTTCGGAGAGTGTCGGCAACGAAAAATCGGGCGCCTGACGGCCTTTGAGCTGTTCTGCCCGGAAGCTACCTTTCCTGAAAGATGCCATGATTTCAGGCTTTTCCCGTAACAACCGTTTCTCGGAGAAGTAATCGTCCGGGAAGTCGAGGCCTGTTTGCGTCTCTTCGTAACGGGTGGTAACCGTTTGAGAGGCCATGTGGCCCGGGCTGTTGACTACCTCTTTATAAGTAGGCAAGAGGCTCTTTGCGTCGAATTTGTATGTGATTTCCCGCAAGGGGAGGTCTCTTCGTTGTTCTTCCACAAAAACGGTTATGCTGGATGCTTCGCCGTATGCCGAGTCGGATGTAACCGATATGCGGACGTTGGGATTGTCCCGGAACCGGCACAACTCTTTTTTCATTTCACCCGGCAACTCTCCTACGAAAAGCCCCGAAAGGTGTACCCCCGGTATGATGTAGTCGTCCGATTGGCGGGAGATAAAAGGCGCGACATTCTCCGACGCATGGTATTCCCGCAACCGTTGGTTGGCAAAGTTGAAATAGTCTCCCCCGCAGTAGCAATAGAAATCCCCTTTTACAGCCGGGTGTCCGTCGATTATCTCGATGTAGTACGATGCTCCGCCCAGCGTATCCGAAGGTGTTTTTCGGTAAGCCATGTCGAGGGTGTAATCTACCACGCCGTCTGTCAAGGGTTGGGTTATGCTGTATGACACCCGGGACTTGAAACTTGATATATCATCCAACTTGCGGATGATGGAGTCCAGTGATATCTGACCGTGAACCAGTACCGATGCGGATAATAAACATAGTAAAGCAACTACTTTCATGGCGTTGTTTTTTCTTGAATTGTTTTGTTGAAAGATACTCTTATTAAGATATAACACCTAAACCCCTCTTTTTGTTCGGAAGGGATGAAAAAAAATGAAAAAATTCCCGGATGAAACGATTTTTTTGTCAAAAAACTCCGGTTGTTTGAACTAAACAAGGGGCGTATTGTTGATTAATAAGCGATTCAAAATAGATAACAGTTTTTTTGTTCCGGCCATTTTTATTCTATATATAATCTTATCCACTATTTTTACTGTTTTTATGTTTGGGGGGAACAGCTGCCTGGCGGCTGTTCCTCTTTTTTATATGTTTGTGGGTCTGTGTGAAAAAGGGTTGATTTGCTTAAATCTTTGGGAATAAAATTCGGGAGTGAACTATTTTTACTACATTTGCCTCGATAAAGAGCTGTAAAAACGGCCCGCGAAAAATGAAATTCTTATGTTTTTGATAAAACCGTTAGCGCAATTCGGACGATACCTTCTGTTGATGCGGCGCGTCTTTTCTGTGCCAGACCGTTGGAGTGAGTTCTTCCGGCGCTATGTTACCGAAATATACAAACTCGGGATCGACTCCATTGCCATCGTAGCAACCATCTCTATTTTTATCGGAGCCGTCATTACCATCCAGATGGTGTTGAACATCATGTCGCCGATGATTCCGGCATACGCTGTGGGGTTGGCCACCCGCGATGTGCTTTTGTTGGAATTTTCCTCTTCGATCATGTGCCTGATTCTGGCGGGAAAGGTCGGTTCCAACATCGCCTCAGAGATCGGGACCATGCGGGTAACCGAACAGATCGACGCATTGGATATCATGGGGGTGAATTCGGCCAACTACTTGATTCTACCCAAAATTGCCGCACTCGTATCCATCATTCCGGTATTGGTGGTATTCAGTATGTTTACGGGCTTGTTCGGCGGTTTTTTGGTAAGCGTGTTTACCCAGATGATTACGGTGACCAAATATGTGTATGGCATACAAGCCATGTTTAACGAATACTATATCTGGTACTCGATTATCAAATCGCTGGTGTTCGCCTTCGTGATCAGCAGCGTGGCCTCCTATTACGGTTACAACGTCCGGGGAGGTGCTTTGGAGGTGGGTAAGGCCAGTACCGATTCCGTAGTGGTGAGCAGTGTGATGATCTTGATGCTCGATGTGTTATTGACAAAACTTTTAATGCAATGATCGAAGTTCGGAACGTAACCAAATCTTTCGACGGAAAAACCATTCTCCACGATGTTTCCGCCGATTTCTATACCGGTAAGACAAACCTGATTATCGGCCAGAGCGGCTCCGGGAAAACGGTCTTGATGAAGTCCATCGTAGGTTTGATTGTGCCCGATACCGGGCAAATCCTGTACGATGGAAAAGATTTGTTGGCACTTTCGCAGAGCGAAATTCGCTTGCTTAGAAGCGAAATCGGGATGTTGTTTCAAGGCTCAGCCCTGTTTGATTCGCTGACGGTGATAGAAAACGTCATGTTCCCGTTGATGATGTTTACCCGTCAGACGTTGAAAGAGCGGATGAAACGAGCCGAGTTTTGTTTAGACCGGGTGAACCTGACCGGCGCCAACAACCTCTATCCCTCCGAAATCAGCGGGGGGATGCAAAAGCGGGTGGCCATTGCCCGCGCCATCGCGCTGAATCCGAAATACCTGTTTTGCGATGAGCCGAACTCCGGGCTGGACCCGAAAACCTCCCTGTTGATAGATGAACTGGTCAGCGACATCACCAAAGAGTACAACATGACTACCATCATCAATACGCACGACATGAATTCGGTAATGGGTATCGGGGAAAATATTATATTCCTGAACAAGGGACATAAGGAGTGGGTCGGTACCAAAGAGGATATTTTTACCTCCCAGAGCCAGGCGTTGAACGATTTCGTATTTGCATCCGACCTTTTCAAAGAGGTCAGGGAGTATGTAGTTACAAATAAACAGGGGCATTTGTCGTAATCCTCGGGTACGGAATTTCTGCCGTATAAAAAAACTCCCTTCCCGGCAATGGGGATATGGCTTGTCGGGCGATTTAAATTTTGCTAACTTTGTCAGGAAACAATACCAATAAAAGATTTTATGGATATGGAAGAAAAACAGATGGTGTTACGGACAGAGAACCTGGTCAAGAAATATCGTCAGCGTACGGTAGTAAACCACGTTTCCATCGATGTAAAACAGGGCGAGATTGTCGGGTTGTTAGGACCGAACGGTGCCGGCAAGACCACCACGTTCTACATGACGGTAGGGTTGGTTACCCCCAACGAAGGCCGCATATTCCTCGATGATACCGATATTACCAAGTTTCCCGTGTACAAACGGGCACAATACGGTATCGGCTATCTGGCGCAGGAGGCATCTGTTTTTCGGAAAATGTCGGTAGAAGACAACATCCGTTCGGTGCTCGAAATGACCGACAAGCCCAAAGAGTACCAGAAAGAGAAATTGGAGAGCCTGATTGCCGAGTTCCGTTTGCAAAAGGTGCGCAAGAACCTGGGAGATCAACTTTCCGGAGGAGAACGCCGCCGTACCGAAATAGCCCGTTGTTTGGCCATCGACCCCAAGTTTATCATGTTGGACGAACCCTTTGCCGGGGTCGATCCGATTGCCGTTGAAGATATCCAGTATATCGTATATAAGTTGAAAGAGAAGCATATCGGTATCTTGATTACCGACCACAACGCTCCCGAAACCCTGAGTATCACCGACCGGGCCTATCTGTTGTTTGAAGGACGTATCCTGTTTCAGGGAACCTCCGAAGAACTATCCGTCGATCCCATCGTGCGTGAAAAGTATTTAGGACGGAACTTTATTTTTCATCGGAAGAAGTTCGATTGATCTCTTCCGACATCACCCTCTCTTCCAAGATAGATTTGGCCGTAGCAGCCAGTACCGCTTGTTTATAGGGTAGTTGTTGGCGGTTTTTGAAGCGTCGGGCTACCCAGATAAAAATTGCCAGTGCGGCCAGGGCTATGACAAAGTTCCCCCACGACAGCTCCATCTCCATCTCCTCGGTTGTTGACCATCCCAGTTTGATGGCATATTCTGTCGCAACATAAATTGCGTTGTTCAGGGTGTGTGCCAAAACGGGAATCCAGATATTCCCGCTCCATACCAGCAGGTATCCGCAGAGAGCTCCCAGCAAGATACGCGGGAAGAACCCGAAAAATTGAAGGTGGATGGCGCTGAAAACAAACGCGGTAATCCAGACTGCCAGGTGTACCCGTTTGAATTTCTCCAACAACAGGCGTTGCATGACGCCTCGAAAGAGAAACTCCTCGGTGATTCCGGCAGAAACGGCCAGGACCAGCAAGACAAATAGCCAATCGATGGAGCTCTCGACGTTCAAGATTTGGTTTACCACCTCTTGTGCGGCATCTTCCTGCCGTCTCATCCATGCCTCCATGCCAGAAAGGGCATCCGGCAACCGTAACTGATAGTTCCACTCTCCGATCAGGCTGATCATTGGTGTAACGGCCAGCAACAGGACGATAGCCATCAGGCATTGGACGGGTAGTGGAACGCGGTTTGAAAAGAGGTATTCTCCTGTTTTTCCTTCGCTGAACCAGTATGCTGCCAATAAAGAAGGGGCTAAGAATACGCAGATCGATGTCCATAACTGCATATTGCACAAAAACGCCCAGTCCTGAACGATGGTATTCGGTTGCAACAGCTGGGTTACATCTCCACCCGAAAGGTAGAGGTATGCCAACGGGAAGAGAATGGAAAACATCCCCATGAATAAAAAAATCAGGCCGATAAAAATCAGCAGTTTGGCAAAGGGTGAAAATAGAGAGAATTTCATTGTTGTATCGGTTTATCATCAGATCAAAAAAACGACCCATTCCCTACCAGAACAGGCCGTTTATCGTTTCAGTCATATAAGCCTTTTTGAGCTGACCTGCATAGACCGGAGCTCTTCAAATAAAAACAGGTTACGCTTTGGGCCGGGCCTCTTTTACCACCATCGTACGGCCTTCAAATTCTGAGCCGTTCAGCTTCTCGATAGCCTCCTTGGCCAGTTCCTCTTCGGCGATTTCTACAAAACCGTAACCTTTGGATTTACCCGTTTCACGGTCTTTTATAATTTTGACGGATTCTACGGTTCCGTACGTTTCCATTACCTGTTGCAGGTCGGATTCCTTAACACGATAATTAAGGTTGCCAATGTAAATGTTCATAAAATGAGAATAATTTTGAAATGAAAAATAGTTTTGAATGAGGTAGAATTAAGCTCGATAATTCCGATTTGTCGATATTCAACGATGGACATTGGCAGATTAGAATCAATACAATAATTTTCAACATTCCCTGCAAAGAAAACGATAAAAATCGGATAAACAAGATTTCTTATCGTAAATTTATTGAAATCTTCTCTTGGGCATAGCTAAAAAAATATTCCATCTATTTTGTCATAAAAATGTCAAAGGAGTTTGATTATAGAAAGATAACCGTTATTTTTGCGCTTCGAAATTCCGCCCTTTCATGGTGGGTTAAAACGATAAAAAACAGAATATAATCATAAATCTAAACATAAAAAAGAGTTGTAAGAATGAACGTTTCGCAACAAAACATCGACGACATCAATGCCATTATCAGCATTGATATAGTAAAAGCAGATTACAGCGACAATGTAGAAAAGACATTGCGCAGCTATCGCCAGAAAGCCAATATCCCCGGTTTCCGCAAAGGGATGGTTCCGATGGGAATGATCAAAAAAATGTTTGGCAAATCTATCCTGGCAGAAGAAATAAACAAACAAGTTTCTGAAAAATTATTCGGCTATATCCGTGAAAATAATTTGAATATACTTGGCGAACCTCTCCCCGACGAAGCGCAGGAAAAAATCGATTTCGACAACCAGGAAGATTTCACTTTCAAGTTCGACATCGCTTTGGCTCCCAAGATTGATGTAAATATCGGCAAGGACGACCAGATCGACTATTATCAGTTGCAGGTCAATGACGATATGCTGCAAAAGCAGATCGACGCATTCGCTTCTCGTTTCGGTACCCAAATACAGGTAGAAGAAGCCGGCGAAAAAGATATGTTGAAAGCCAAATTGACCGAATTGGACGAAAATGGACAGGCAAAAGAGGGAGGCGTTTCGGTATCCAGTACCATCCTCTCTCCGGTATATTTTAAGAACGACGAACAAAAGACGAAGTTTGCCGGCGTAAAGGTAGGCGACAAGGTGGTATTCAATCCCTATGCATCGAGCGATGGCAGCGAAGCAGAATTAGCCTCGATGTTGCGAATTGACAAAGAAAAGGCTGCCGACATGAAATCGGACTTTGAAGCAGAAATACTCGAAATAACCGGATTCAAACCGGCTGAAATGAACCAAGAATTTTTCGACAATGTGTTAGGCGCAGACAAGGTAAAAACCGAAGAAGAGTTCCGGGCACAGGTAAAAGAGATGATAGCCGGCCAGATGGTAGGCGAAAGCGATTACAAATTCGGCATTGATGCCCGCAAAGCCATAGAAGAAAAAGTGGGCGAGATCGTCTTGCCCGAAGCCTTCCTGAAACGTTGGTTGCTCACTACCGGCGAAAACAAGACTCCCGAAAGCGTGGATGCCGATTTCGCCGCCATGGTTCCCGATTTGAAATGGCACCTGATCAAAGAAGAGATCGTACGTAAATTCGGTATCAAGGTAGAAGAAGCCGACATTATGAATATGGCCAAAAAAGCCACCAAGGCACAATTCGCCCAATACGGTATGATGAATGTGCCCGAAGAGATGCTCGAAAATTATGCCAAAGAGATGCTTAAAACCAAAGAATCGGTTCGGGGCATTATCGATCGGGCCACCGAAGAAAAAATTTTGGACACTATCAAAGAAAACGTAACACTAAACACCAAAGAGATTTCGCCCGAAGATTTCTATAAATTATTTGAAACGAAATAACCTCTTTGTTTTTAGATACCTATCCTGAAAAAGGCTTTTAGTCTGAACACGATCCACCTGGGGATAATAAATATATTTGAGTGCAACAAATTTATTTATATCTTTGTTAGGAATTCAGAAAGATTAAGAGCCTTTTTTATCTCTGTCCCGGAAGACGATTGAGGACAGAAACATTAAATTGTAAAAGATACAGTTATGAATAACGATTTTAGGAATTATGCCACCAAGCATTTAGGATTGAATGCCCTGGCATTGGAACAGTATGCCCAGATAACCAGCAGTTATATCTCCCCGACCATCATAGAAGAGCGTCAGTTGAATGTGGCCCAGATGGATGTATTTTCCCGTCTGATGATGGACAGGATTATCTTTTTGGGAACACAGATCGACGACTATACGGCCAATGTTATTCAGGCTCAGTTGCTTTACCTCGATTCCGCCGATCCGGGGAAGGATATCTCCATTTATCTGAATACCCCCGGAGGGTCGGTTTATGCCGGTTTGGGAATTTACGATACGATGCAGTATATCAGCAGCGATGTCTCTACCATCTGTACCGGTATGGCCGCCTCCATGGGAGCCGTATTGTTGGTAGCCGGCACAAAAGGCAAGCGATTTGCCCTGCGCCATTCGCGTATCATGATTCATCAGCCGATGGGCGGAGCACAAGGACAAGCATCGGACATTGAAATTACCGCCCGGGAAATTCAAAAGTTGAAAAAAGAGTTATATACCATTATAGCCGACCACTCGGGCAATCCGTTTGAAAAAATCGAAAAAGACTCTGATCGCGACTATTGGATGACCGCAGCCGAAGCCAAAGAGTACGGCATGATAGACGATGTAATGATTAAATCCAAGTAACCGGGAAATATACTATACAAGGAATATGCCCAAACAAGAAGATAGATGCAGTTTCTGCGGAAGAGGCAGAAGCCAAGTCGCCCTGTTGATTTCAGGGATGAACGGATTCATTTGCAATGAATGTGCCGAACAGGCCGACATGATTGTCAAAGAGACATTCCAAAAAAAACGTCAGGCAGACGACTCCCTCGGTTTTTTCAAAGAAACGTTACCTCGTCCGGTAGAGATCAAACAGTTCCTGGATCAATATATCATCGGTCAGGACGATGCCAAGAAATTTATCTCCGTAGCCGTATTCAACCACTATAAGCGGTTGTTGCAGTCCGTAGAAACCGATAAGAACGAGGTGGAGATCGAAAAATCGAATGTTATTCTGGTGGGGCCTACCGGAACCGGAAAGACTTTGTTGGCCAGAACCATCGCGCGGATGCTCCATGTACCGTTTACCATAGTCGATGCCACGGTATTGACCGAAGCCGGTTACGTAGGAGAAGACATTGAAAGCCTGTTGACGCGATTGCTCCAAGTAGCCGATTACAACGTAGCCGCCGCAGAACGGGGAATCGTTTTTATCGACGAGATCGACAAGATCGCCCGAAAAGGCGATAACCCCTCCATTACACGCGATGTCAGCGGCGAAGGAGTACAGCAGGGTTTGTTGAAACTGTTGGAAGGTTCTATTGTCAATGTCCCCCCGCAGGGAGGCCGCAAACATCCGGAACAAAAAATGATACCGGTAAATACCAAGAATATCCTGTTTATTTGCGGCGGAGCCTTTGAGGGTATCGAAAAGAAAATCGCCCAACGGCTGAACACCCGGGTGGTGGGGTATGCCGCCGGGAAAAGCCGGATGGAAATAGATCGGGACAACCTGTTGCAGTACATTACACCCCAGGATTTGAAATCGTTCGGATTGATACCAGAAATAATAGGACGTTTGCCTATCCTCACCTATTTGCAGCCGTTGGACCGGGCTGCATTGAGGCGAATCCTGACCGAACCCAAAAATGCTATTGTCAAACAATATATCAAACTGTTTGAGATGGATGGCGTGAAGCTGACCGTAACAGACGATGCGTTGGATTATATAGTGGACAAAGCCATAGAATTTAAACTCGGGGCCCGAGGTTTGCGCTCCATCACAGAAAGTGTCGTCATGGATGCCATGTTCGAGATGCCCTCGTCGGGCGAAAAAGAATTGGAGATAAACGCCCAATATGCAAAAGAGAAGCTGGAAAAGGCAAATATGATGACTTTGCATTAAAAAACTTCCCAAATTATTGCGAATTTTGAAGAGTTGTTTATAAATTTGTTTGGTAGAAAAGCGCGATTCATCAAAATACAAAAAAGACAAACCACGTATAAGCGTGTTGTTTGAGAGAAAAACTTTCGCTGAACCATTTTTTCTCTCTATCAGGGCCTAAATAAGGAGAAGTGCTTTCGCATACCCAAGGACAATTCTAATCAGAGTTTATCGCATGGCAACAAAAACAAATTTAACGGAAGAATTAAAAAGACACTTTGGTTTTGACACCTTTAAAGGAAATCAGGAGGCGATTATCCGGAATCTTTTGTCCGGCAAAGACACCTTTGTCCTGATGCCTACCGGAGGCGGTAAATCGTTGTGTTATCAGTTGCCGTCGTTGATGATGGACGGTACGGCCATTGTCATCTCTCCGTTGATCGCCCTGATGAAAAACCAGGTAGATGCCATGCGTAATTTCAGCGAAGAAGACGGGATAGCCCACTTTATCAATTCGTCGCTGAACAAAGCGGCAATTGATCAGGTAAAGAGCGACATCCTTTGCAAAAAGACCAAATTGTTGTATGTGGCCCCCGAATCGCTGACCAAAGAGGAGAACATCGAGTTCCTCAAACAGGTCGATATATCGTTTTATGCGGTGGATGAAGCACATTGTATCTCGGAGTGGGGCCATGATTTCCGTCCGGAATACCGTCGTATCCGTCCCATTATTCAGGAGATCGGTGTGCATCCTGTCATTGCCTTGACGGCGACGGCGACTCCCAAGGTGCAGCATGATATTCAAAAAAATCTGGGGATGTTGGATGCTGCCGTGTTCAAATCGTCATTCAATCGTCCCAACCTCTATTACGAAGTACGACCCAAGACCCAAAACATAGATAAGGATATTATCAAATATATCAAATCGCAACCCGGCAAGTCGGGTATCATATACTGTTTGAGTCGCAAAAAAGTAGAAGAATTGGCCCAGACGCTCCAAGTCAATGGGATCAAGGCGTTGCCCTACCACGCGGGGATGGACTCCAATACCCGTACAACCAACCAGGATGCTTTTTTGTTAGAAAAGGTGGAGGTGATCGTCGCCACCATAGCGTTCGGTATGGGCATAGACAAGCCCGATGTACGTTACGTCATACATTACGATATACCCAAGAGCCTCGAAGGATATTACCAAGAAACCGGACGAGCCGGGCGCGATGGAGGCGAGGGTCAATGTATCACCTTTTATGTGAATAAAGACTTGCAGAAACTGGAAAAGTTCATGCAAGGTAAACCGATCGCAGAACAGGAGATTGGCAAGCAACTGTTGCTCGAAACCGCTGCATATGCAGAATCGTCCGTATGTCGGAGACGGTTGTTGCTGCATTATTTCGGTGAAGAGTATAACGAAGATAATTGTGGAAATTGTGACAATTGTTTAAACCCCAAAAAACAAGTGGAAGCTCAAGATTTATTGTGTGCAGTTATTGATACTGTCATCGCTTTAAAAGAAAAGTTCAAAACCGACCATGTTATCGATGTTTTGACAGGAAAAGAGACCAGCGAAGTCCTCTCTTATCATCACGATGAACTCGAAGTATTCGGGGTAGGAGAAGGAGAAGATGAAAAAGTATGGAACGCTGTCATCCGTCAGGCGCTCATCGGAGGTTATCTCGATAAAGACATAGAGAATTACGGACTGTTGAAAGTGACCAAAAAAGGGCATGCGTTTTTAAAGAAACCCGAATCGTTCAAAATAGTAGAAGACAACGATTTTGACGAAGTAGAAGAAGAGGTTCCGATGAAAGGAGGTGCCTCCTGTGCGGTCGATCCCGTATTGTATTCCATTTTGAAAGACCTGCGCAAGAAAATAGCCAAAAAACTGGAACTGCCCCCTTATGTTATTTTCCAGGATCCATCCTTGGAGGCTATGGCTACCACCTATCCGGTTACCATAGAAGAGTTGCAAAACATCCTCGGAGTCGGAGCCGGAAAGGCCAAACGTTACGGAGAAGAATTTATCAAGGTGATCAAAAAGCACGTAGAGGAAAATGAGATAGAACGCCCCGAAGACCTGCGTGTACGCACCGTAGCCAACAAGTCAAAATTAAAGGTCTCCATTATCCAAGCCATCGACCGGAAAATTGCATTGGACGAACTGGCTGAATCCAAAGGGTTGGAATTTACCGATTTATTGGATGAAATAGAGGCAATCGTCTATTCGGGGACCAAGATCAACATCGACTATTTCCTCCAAGAGATCATGGACGAAGACCGCATCGAAGAACTGTTTGAATACTTTAAAGAAGAAGAGACCGACAGTTTGGAAAATGCCATCGAAGAGTTTGGTAAAGATTATACCGAAGAAGAGATACGATTGGTGCGTATCAAATTCATTTCCGAAATGGCCAATTAATAACGGAAAACCAAGGTTCTATATCACAGGAGAGTGCTCACGTTGCACTCTCCTTTTTATTTGTTATAAGAGAATCTGAACAAAAAATCAAACAAGGTAAAATATTTGAAAGCAATCAAAAAAGATTGTTTCGGCCATAAAAATATCGCAAAAAATATGTATCTTTGTGCGCAATAAATTTTACTCCTATGTCATTTATTGCAGAAAAAGTGGTTATGGACGGATTGACATTTGACGACGTATTGTTAATCCCCGCCTATTCAGAAGTCCTTCCCCGGAATGTCGAACTTACGACAAAGTTTTCAAGAAATATCCAGTTGAATACGCCTTTGGTTTCAGCCGCCATGGATACGGTAACCGAAGCCAAGTTGGCCATCGCCATTGCCCGCGAGGGTGGAATCGGTGTCATCCACAAGAATATGTCTATTCAAGAGCAGGCCAAACAGGTTCATACCGTAAAGCGGGCCGAAAATGGCATGATCTATGATCCGGTTACCATCAAGCGCGGATCTAAGGTAAAGGATGCCCTGATGATTATGGCCGAATATAAAATCGGCGGGATACCCGTTGTCGATGACGATCGCCGGTTAGTTGGGATTGTAACCAATCGCGACCTTCGGTTTGAACGTAATGCCGAAAAGTTGATAGACGAGGTGATGACCAAGGAAAACCTGATTACCACCAATCAGTCCACCGATTTACAGCAGGCCGCTGACATACTGCAAGAACATAAGATCGAAAAACTGCCCGTTGTAGATAAAGATGGGAAACTGGTAGGACTGGTAACCTATAAAGACATTACCAAGGCCAAGGATAAACCGTTGGCCTGCAAAGACAAACTGGGTCGTTTGCGGGTAGCCGCCGGCGTCGGGGTAACCGTCGATACGATGGATCGTGTGGATGCTTTGGTGGCCGCCGGTGTCGATGCAATCGTAATCGATACCGCACATGGCCATTCGGTTTATGTAGTAGATGTACTGAAAAAAGTAAAAGCCAAATATCCTCAGATAGACGTGGTGGTAGGGAACATTGCTACGGGCGAAGCCGCTAAATTCCTGGTAGAAGCCGGAGCCGATGGCGTAAAAGTAGGTATAGGCCCGGGTTCTATTTGTACCACGCGGGTGATTGCCGGAGTGGGAGTTCCCCAGTTGTCGGCCGTATATGAAGTTGCCAAGGCGTTGGAAGGAACCGGAATCCCGTTGATTGCCGACGGAGGTATCCGTTATTCGGGGGATATTGTTAAGGCTTTGGCCGCAGGGGCCTATTCGGTAATGGTTGGCGGGCTGTTGGCCGGCGTAGAAGAGTCGCCGGGAGAAACCATTATCTATAATGGCCGTAAGTTTAAGTCATATCGGGGAATGGGATCGTTGGAAGCGATGGAAAAAGGTTCCAAAGACCGGTATTTCCAAGCCAACGAAAACGACGTCAAGAAGCTGGTACCCGAAGGCATCGCTGCACGTGTACCCTACAAAGGTTCGCTTTATGAAGTCATCTATCAGATGGTCGGTGGATTGCGTGCCGGTATGGGATATTGCGGAGCCAGAAACATCGATGAGTTGCATCAGGCCAAATTTACCCGTATTACCAATGCCGGTGTTGCCGAAAGCCATCCCCACGATGTAACGATAACCAGCGAAGCCCCCAATTATAGCCGCGGCGAATAAGCAAAATCGCGTTATTGATACCAAACAGAATACACCGACAAAGATTCTAAGCAAAATCTGGTTGGTGTATTTTTGTTATTTTAGTACGTCGGATGTTATGAAGATAGTATTTCTCTCTGTTTTAGTCGTTTTGTCTATGTCGGTGTTTGCCTCCGACATGACGCGGACTGTCGTGAAAATAAACGGGCAGCCGTTTTCCGTACAAGAAATAGCCGCCTCTTACAGTCGGACAAAAGCAATACAAGCAGAGATGCTTTTCCCGGAATTTTTGGACAGGTTTATCCTGCAACAACTCTATATCGCAGATGCCAAAGCCCGGGGGAGAGATACAACAAACAGTTTCAAACAAGCCTGTCGGCAATATCGGGAACGCATCATACGGAAACAACTGGCATCTCAAAATACAGAAACAGAGAGACGTTTTGAAAACTATTTGCAAGAGCAACCTCCCAAGTTGAAAGTTGCTCACATTCTTTGTGCCGTTGTCCCGCAAGCATCGGAACAGGAGAAAGAGTTGGCCCGGAAACGGGCATACCGTTTGTATGCGCGGATAGAAGGAGGAGAACCGTTTGAACAATTAGCCGTCGAAGCCTCCGACGACTCTTTCTCTGCCCCGAATGGAGGTCTTCTGCCCGCGTTTAGTCGGGGCGAATTTGAAGAGACATTCGAGGCCGCTGCTTTTGCCCTGGAACAGGACGGAAGTGTATCCCTGCCGGTTTTGACCCCTTACGGATGGCATATTATCAAACGCATCGGGATGGAGTGTCTGGTTGATACTTCCAATCTTCGGAATAAATTTGACCGGATGGAGAAACGGTTTGGTTCAGGGATGGAGATTTTCCCCCGAAGATTGACTCGGGAAGATTCCGTAAAGATAGCCCAACAGGTAGAAGCGTTCGGCCGAAATATCCTGATTGCCGATTCGCAACGTAAGTACCTTTTGCCGGTGGATACTGAGCAAGTTGCAGCCTATTTTAAAGAAAACAAAAAGAAATATCGCTTGAAGCAGCCCCTCTTTAAAGGATATGTGGTGGAGTGTACCGATAAAAAGATGGCCAGAAAGGTAAGGAAACAGTTGAAAAAGGAGGTCTCTATACCGGATATTATGGCCTCGTTAGATCATCGGAATAGCGACGAAAAAACTGTTTTAAGAATAGAAAAAGGCGTATATTTGCCAGGGCAAAATCAGACCGTCGATAAACGAGCTTTCAAACAGAAAGATCTGGTTGCCGATTCGGTGTACAATGCCAGTTTTGTATATGGCAAGGTGTTGAAAACCAAACCGGAAAGATATCAAGATGTAGAAGAAGCCGTCATGTCCGATTGGGAAAAGTGGCAGCATGGAGAAATAAAAACACTTTTAGCCCAAAAATACCCGGTTGAAATAGATGAAGATGTTCTAAAAACCGTTAATTTTGACGGGCTAATCGTTTTTTAGTTGTACTTTTAGCCCCAAGGTAACCAAGCAGCGTCCCGTTTATGAGTCGATTCATATACTTTTTTGTGTTTCTATCCGTTTTTTTTGCTTGCAGTTCGGAGACGGACCGTATTCAAAATGAAAAAAATGCCTTGGTAGAGGTGAAGGGGAGCGTTTTAAACAAACAAGAGGTGCTGAATACCATGCCCAAAGGATTGAGTGTATCCGACAGCGTTCAATTTGTAGATAATTTCGTAAAAACATGGATCGGTACAGAATTGTTGTACGATCAGGCATTGAGAAATGTCCCCAATTTGCCGGAGATAGAGAAATTGGCAGAGCAGTATAGAAAACAGTTAATCATATTCGAGTACCAGAAACAGTTGATAACCGAACGTTTAGAGCAGCAAATCAGCGAGACGGAGATGGAAAACTTTTATGAGATGTATGCAGACAAATTCAAATTAAATTCAGCCATCATAAAAGGATTGTTCCTGAAAGTGCCCGAAGATGCCCCGCAGATAGAGGATGTAAAAAAGTGGTGTCGTACTACGGATGCGCAGTCGATCGAGAACATCGAAAAGTATAGCCTGAAAAATGCTATTATATACGAGTATTTTATGGACAAGTGGGTATCGTTTTCCGATGTCATGGACAACATCCCCTATACCATTACCGACGAAACGGCCTTTTTGCGGAATAACAAAATCCTCGAAGTACAAGATAATGGCTATTGGTATCTGCTGAAAATAAGCGATTATATGGGCAAAGGCAGTTTGGAGCCCTTTGATTTTGCCAAGACTCAGATACAGGAAATTTTGATTAACCGAAAGAAAAAAGATTTTTTCAAAGAGATAGAAGAAGATATGTATAACGATGCCTTGCGAAAAGGCCAGATTCAGATTTATAATTGGAATCAGGAGTCAACGGCAAAGGCTTCAAGCGATACCGTAAACGTAAAACAGTAAAAAATAGTTGTCAAATCATACATAATAGAGCTTATGCAGAAAATATACCGTATCATCTTATCGCTTATAATATTTTGCCATTGTGCCGGCGTGATGCAGGCCCAGGAAAAAAACGTTGCCGACGAAGTAATCTGGGTAGTAGGAGACGAGGCGATATTGAAATCACAAGTAGAGGAACAGATAAAGCAATTGCGGGCCTATAACGAGCGAATAGAGGGAGATCCCTATTGCGTAGTTCCCGAGAATATGGCCATTTCCAAATTGTATTTGAATCAGGCAAAAATAGACAGTGTTACCGTTTCTGAGTCTGAAATCCGTTCGATGGTGGAAAAACGCATCGGAGAGTTGATTACGCTTTTCGGTTCCCGGGAAAAGTTGGAAGAGTATCAAAATATGACCTTGATGCAGATACGCGAATTCTTAACGGATATGATGCGGGAAAATCAGATAATAAAGACCATGCAGGAAAAATTGACGCAAGATGTCAAAGTTACTCCGGCTGAGGTACGCCGCTTTTTCAGCAAACTTCCCGAAGACAGTATCCCGACAGTTCCCATGCAGGTAGAGGTACAGTTGATTACTATTGAACCGAAAATTTCGGCAGAAGAGGAAGAGAACCTGAAATCCCGGTTACGCGATTATACCGAACGGATTAACAAAGGCGAAGTGGAATTCTCCACGTTGGCCATTTTGTATTCGGAAGATGCGACAACGGCCAAAGATGGAGGAGAATTGGGTTATGTTACCAAAAGCAATTTGACGAAGCCCTTTGCTGATGTCGCTTTTGGATTGACAGACCCTAAAAAGGTTTCCAAAATAGTAGAGACCGAATATGGATACCATATCGTTCAATTGATTGACCGCCGCGGAGAAAGGGTTAATGTACGCCATATTTTGTTGAGGCCCCAAGTGGCAGAAAAAGAGCGCCAAGAAGCGTTCGTCAGAATGGATACGCTGCGTAGTAAAATCATGTCTGATTCGGTAACATTTGAGGATGTTGCCATGTACTATTCACAAGACAAACAGAGCCGTAATAATCTCGGGTTGATGGTCAATTCAAAAAGTTTCAGTGGCTTGTCAACAAAATTCGAGATGCAGGACCTGCCTCAGGAGATCGGTATTGTAGTCGATCAGCTGAAAGAGGGTGAAATTTCACAGCCGTTTACCATGAAGCATCCCCAAAATCAGCGGGAATTGGTAGCCATGGTTAAATTGAAAAGCCGGATACCTTCACACAAAGCTACGGCAAAAGATGATTATGAGATCATGCAGGAAATTGTCAAGAACCATAAAAAAAGCGAATTGATAAAAAATTGGATCGCTGAGCAACAAAAGAAAACATACGTACATGTAAAGGAGGGTTGGCATAATTGCGATTTTCAATACGATGGCTGGGTTTTTCAGTAGGAAGAAAAAATGAAGATGCAGAACATTGTAACATATTTTTGGGGCAGGCATAAAACAGTGTTGGCTGTTTTATGCCTGCTGGTTCTATCTGTCAGGGCCCAACGTCCGATACAGGCTTCTGGTAGTCGGATCGTTCCGGTTGATACTTCGGAGGTACGCAATACCCCGGAGGTCCGTTCCGATTCGGGTCGGGTCAAGTTGGTATATGCCGATTCTCTGGTGAGGAGAGAGAATCGGGAATATTTGATTTTCAAGGGAAATGTCTGTTTCCGTCGCGACAGTATGTTCATGTATTGCGACAGCCTTTACTTTTATAATAAGAAAAATATGTTCGATGCGTTCGGCAATGTCCGGATGGAGCAGGGAGATACCCTGTTTGTCTATGGCGATGTCTTGTACTATAACGGAGACACGCAATTGGCCCGCTTGCGGGAAAATGTCCGGATGATCAACCGGGATGTAACCCTTTATACCGACAGTTTGAACTACGATCAGCAGATCAATATCGGGTACTATTTCGACGGAGGACGGATTGTGGATGCCCAAAATGAGTTGACCTCTACCTACGGGCAGTACAGTCCGGATACCAAAGATGCCGTTTTTCAGGAATCCGTCGTGTTGACCAACGACCGTTTTGTCCTCTATTCGGATACCCTTGAATACAATACCGCCACCAAGATCGCCGATATCATAGGCCCCTCTACCATCACCTCCGACAGCAATATCATCTATTCCGATTTGGGGTGGTACAATACCCAGGAGAATACCGCTACGTTGTACAACCAATCGACGATTGTCAGCAAGGAACGCAGCCTTTCTGGCGACACGATTTATTACGACCGCAACAGCGGCTATGGGGAGGTGTTCGGGAATATGTTTCTGGACGATACCATTCGGAAAGTCATTATGACGGGGCAATATGGTTTTTATAACGAAATAACCGAATATGCATTCGTTACCGATTCTGCCATGGCTATCGAATATTCTGGGGTGGATTCGCTCTTTTTGCATGGAGATACCCTGAAATCGTACAACGATACCATCCCCAAGAAGCTGTTGAAGCGCGACCTGACGTTGAAGAACAATATTCAGAAACAAGTCGATTCGGTTGTCGTAGCAGCCGACTCGCTGGCCTTGGCATTGGGAGATACCCTGTCGAGCCGGATCGATTCGTCCGTTATACAGAGACGGATTGTTGAGATGTCAAAGTCGAACAACGATACCATCCCCACCCACATACAGCGTCGAAACATACCTTTGGAAGGTAACGTCCAAAAACGAATAGATCAGGCACTCGTAGCCGTCGATTCGCTGGTATTGGCGATGGGCGATACCTTGTCTGGACAACTGGATTCGACTGTTGTCGAAAAGGAGAAAACCCTTCGTCTGGCAGGGGTAGATAGTGCTGCTGTGCATCAAATTACGGGAAATATGGCAGAGCATCCGCTGCCGTTGAGTGGCGATTCTTTGAATATCCCGGACTCGCTTGCCAATGTTTCGTTATTGGCTTCTCAGCCCGAAGTATCGGAAGATACCGTTACCCGGTTGTTGGAAGCCTATCACAATGTTCGGTTTTTCCGGAACCAGTCGCAAGGAGTTTGTGATTCGATGGTCTTTGTGATGGCCGATTCGGTATTGACGATGTACAAAGACCCTATTTTGTGGAATGCCAGTTATCAACTGTTTGGACGAGTTATCGATATTTATCTGAGCGATGAAAATATTGATTGGGTACATCTGCCGGAATCGGCATTCGGAGCACAGGAAAAAGATACGGCATCGTACGACCAGATGACCGGAAAAGAGATGAAAGCCTTTTTCCGGAACGGAGAAGCATATAAGATAGATGTTATCGGGAATGTGGAAACCATCTATTACCCGCTGGAGAAGGACTCCTCTATTTTGTATCAGAACAAAAGTGTGAGCAGTTCTTTGACCATGCTGTTGGAAAACCAGCGGATGAAGCAAATAAAATTTTACCAGAAGCCCGATATGGTGGTAACGCCGGTCGATCAGGTAAAAAGCGACATGAAGTATTTGAAAGATTTCAAGTGGTTTGCCGAGTTACGCCCGAAAGATAAATGGGATATCTTTCGGAAGATATCTAAAAAAGAGGAAGATAAAGATACGCAAAAGAATCGTTTCCAGTTAGATGATTGGCAATAGGCAATGGGACTGTTTTTCAACATACGTAAACCTCGGAAGTTTGAACACAAGCCGATCTATTTCGATCCGGACAAGGAGGCCCTCCAACAACGAGTGGAGAGGATCAAGCAAGAGTTGGGTATGGCCGAGAAGAGCGATTACCGGAATCAGATAAAGGGCTCTTTTTTTGAACAGACCAAACACGTCAAACCGCGGGATACTATTCCCGGCAAATCGCATAGCGATCGGAACATCAAATTGATAGTCGCCTTGGTTTGTTTGATTCTTTTGTTCTGTTTTTTATATACAGGGATTCAGTTGTTGTTTTAATTTTACAAGGAGCTTTATGGGAGACATCATTCAATTATTGCCGGATTCGGTAGCCAATCAGATTGCTGCGGGCGAAGTGATTCAACGTCCTGCCTCGGTCATCAAGGAGTTGATTGAAAATGCGATTGATGCCGGGGCCTCCCAGATAGATGTTTTTCTGAAAGATGCCGGACGAACGCTGATACAGGTAATCGACAACGGCAAGGGAATGTCGTGTACCGATGCCCGTATGGCTTTTGAGCGTCATGCCACCTCGAAAATTCGGAAGGCAGACGATTTGTTTGCCTTGCATACGATGGGGTTTCGGGGCGAAGCATTGGCCTCGATAGCCGCCATTGCCCAGGTAGAATTGCGTACCCGTCGTCCGGAGGACGAAACCGGGACATACTTGTGCCTGTCGGGATGTAAGGTGGAGTCGCAGGAGGCGGTCTCTTGTCCGCAAGGCTGTAACTTTCTGGTAAAAAATCTCTTCTTCAATGTGCCGGCCCGTCGGAAATTCCTGAAATCGAATCAGACGGAGATGAATAACATCTTGACGGAGTTTGAACGCATTGCGTTGGTAAATCCTCAGATACGTTTTTCATTGCACCATAACGACGTATTGGTTTTGCACCTGGACCCGTCGTCTGTGCGTCAACGCATCGTAGCCCTGTTTGGCAAGGGGTTGAACCAGCAACTGTTGCCCATCGAGGTGCAGACCTCGTTGGTTTCCGTTTCCGGATTTGTAGGGAAACCGGACAGCGCACGGGCACGTAACCCGTTGCAATATTTTTTTGTAAACGGCCGTTACATGAGGCATCCTTATTTTCACAAGGCAGTCATGCAAAGTTATGACCAGCTGATTCCGGTAGGAAAGATGCCGAACTATTTTTTGTATCTGGAAGTAGAACCTTCTACGATTGATGTCAATATCCATCCTACTAAAACCGAGATAAAATTTGAGAATGAACAACCCATCTGGCAGATTATTTTTGCTGCGGTAAAAGAGTCGTTGGGGAAGTTCAATGCCGTGCCTTCCATTGATTTCGATATGGAAGATGCGCCGGAAATACCCACCTTGCGGAAAGGGATGGAGGTAAAGCCACCCCAAGTTTCGTACAATCCGTCGTACAATCCTTTTAAATCGACATCCGCCCCCAAACGTCAGCATTTCGACTGGGCCAAATTATACGAAGGGTTTGAGACGAACCGGGAGAAACCGGAACGGTTGGCCGCTACGGCGATCCCGGATTCTCCGCAGATACAGGAGCAGACAGAACCCCAACAGATGCAAATAGAATCGGTAGAAAATATAAATACCGGATATCAGCATTTGCAGGTAAAAGGTAAATATATTTTGACATCGGTCAAATCGGGTGTCATGTTGATCGATCAGCATCGGGCCCACGTGCGGATCTTGTTCGATCGTTATATCAAACAAATATCCAGTCGGCAAGGAGTCCCTCAGCGTCTCCTTTTCCCTGAAATTGTCCATCTGCCGGCTTCCCAAGCCGTTGTTTTGGAGTCGATCATGGAAGATATCTCCTTCCTGGGCTTTGACCTCTCCGATATGGGAAATTTCTCCTATGCCGTCAATGCTATACCCGAAGGGAGCGAAGGCGCCGATGTCAATGCCATGATTCAGCAGATGATAGAGACAGCCACTCAGAAAGGGTTGGATGTAAAGAACGATATGCACAAGGCCATTGCTCTGTCGTTGGCAGAATCTACGGCCATCCCTTACGGTCAGGTCTTGTCGGAGGCAGACATGGAGCTGATTATAGATACGCTGTTTGCCAGTGCAGAACCGGGTTTGACTCCCGACGGGAAGCCCACGCTCTCGTTGTTGGGAAATGAAGAAATAGCCAAACGCTTTAAATAGTATGGCGATGGAGTATCAATCTTTTGTCGAATCCCGGGTGCCAGTTGTCCCGGTACGGGCCAAAGGGCAGGAGCAGGCGGAGATGGTCAGCCAGTTGCTATGGGGAGAAGTTGCCGGGGTAATCTCTGAAACAGAGAGATGGTTTGAAATAGAGTCGGCCGACGGATACCGGGGATGGATAGGCCGAAAAATGGTGCGTCCCGCTCGTCTCTCGTTTATGGATATGGCCTATGTGGAGAGCCCGGTGGTAAAGACGGCTTTTGCCGCCTTTGTCTCTACTGGGGCAGACGCGGGATCGTTATATCTCCCTATGGGTAGCCGTATCGTCGGTTTTCAAAAAGTGGAGAGGCGGTTTTGCTTTGAACAACGTCAGTATCAGTTGGTACAAGGAGAAGTGGATAGCCCGTGCCGGTTTTCGGTTGAACAGTGCCTTTGTACGGCTCGTCAGTTGCTCCATGCCCCCTATTTGTGGGGTGGCCGGAATTTTATGGGAATAGATTGCTCGGGATTTGTCCAGCTGGTTTTTAGTGTGAATGGCGTTTCTCTTCCCCGCGATGCTTGGCAGCAGGCTCTCTGTGGTGAGGAGGTTGCCTCGTTGACGGAGGCATTGCCGGGCGATTTAGCCTTCTTTTCTCGTCCGGAGGGGCGAATCTCTCATGTAGGGCTCCTGTTATCCCCTCATCAAATTGTCCATGCCTCGGGATGTGTACGGATAGACGGTATAGATGACCGGGGAATTTATACAGAACAAGCAATTTATACCCATTCTTTGACCTCCATACGTCGAATAAAAGAAAGATGATTCTTTCTGATTGTTTTGTACGCAAGGTATGGATATGGGGTCTGTTAGAAATCGGTACAAAAATGGCAGGCTGCTTAATTAATAAGCAGCCTGCCATTTCCTTTTTACGGGATACGAGGACCTTATTCCTTGTTTAATCCCGGTATATCGATCAGTTTGATATTGACTACCAGATTTGAGTAGGGTCGCAAGATTAAATTACCGTACATATCGTATTTGATAATACTTGAATAGGCTAAGTCTGCCGGAATGACAAATTCACAACTGTCTCCCACTTTCATGTATTGTAATGCTATTTGCAAACCTGTAATTTGTTCGTTTACTTTTAGCGTTGTTACCGTATCGGCATCTGCGGTACTTTGATAAACCTCTCCATCAATGGTTGACATGACGTAATTGACTGCCACGGTACTGGTATAATAGGGCGATTGAGTACCCGTTCCCTCTTTATATCCTCGTTTACGCAAGATATAAGCGGTATTGTTCCATTCGGGAATAATCATATCATACACTTTTTCACCGTCCACAACTTCGGAAGTCTTTTCAACAAAGTCTGCCAGATTCAACTTCCTCCATTCGTTAAATTCGGCCCATTCGTCGTCGTCCGAGCAGGAGAAGAAAGATATGACCAGCCCTAAAATGATGATGCTTAGCAAATGCCTCATATAATATATGTATTAAATTGTTATATTGATACTTTTTCTTTTTTTTGTCCCCCATCGGTTTGGGTATGAGGATAAATGTGCGAAATGTTGAAACTCGCTTATCCAGATTAAATTATTCCGCAATTTTTTTTAATAGCGACTTCATACTTACTTGTTCGCCGATAATCGATGCCAGGTCGGCGATCGCCACACGTTCTTGCTCCATGGTATCCCGGAACCGAACCGTTACGGTGTCGTCTTCGAGCGATTGGTGGTCAACGGTTACGCAGAACGGCGTACCGATGGCATCTTGGCGACGGTAACGTTTCCCGATAGAATCTTTTTCGTCGTATTGGCATTTGAAATCGAATTTCAATGCATCGATGATGCTGCGGGCTTTTTCGGGCAGGCCGTCTTTTTTTACCAACGGCAATACGGCCAGTTTGATTGGTGCCAGTTGTGGCGGGAATTTCATCACAACCCGTTTTTCCCCACCTTCGAGTTCTTCCTCGCAATAAGAACCGGCCATTACGCTGAGGAACATACGATCTACCCCGATGGAGGTTTCTATTACATACGGCACGTACGATTCGTTCAGTTCGGGATCGAAATATTGCAATTTTTTCCCGGAATATTTTTCGTGGCTTCCCAAGTCGAAATTTGTCCGCGAGTGTATTCCTTCTACCTCTTTAAAACCGAAAGGCATTTCAAATTCTATGTCGGTTGCTGCATTGGCATAGTGAGCCAGCTTTTCGTGGTCGTGATAGCGGTATTTCGATGCGGGGAATCCCAGTGCCTGATGCCATTTCAAGCGGATGGCTTTCCATTTTTTGAACCATTCGAGTTCTTCTCCCGGCCGTACGAAAAATTGCATCTCCATCTGTTCAAATTCGCGCATCCGGAAGATGAATTGCCGTGCCACGATTTCGTTGCGGAAAGCTTTCCCGATCTGAGCAATCCCGAATGGGATGCGCATACGTCCGGTTTTCTGTACGTTCAGGTAATTTACAAAGATACCCTGAGCTGTTTCGGGACGGAGGTAAACTTTCATGGCTCCGTCAGCCGTAGAACCCATCTCGGTAGAGAACATCAGGTTGAACTGGCGTACTTCGGTCCAGTTTTTCGTCCCGCTGATGGGGCACACGATGTCGTAATCCAGGATGATCTGGCGGAGTTCTTCCAAATCGTTTGCATTTAAAGCGTTGCTGAAACGGGTATGTAGCTCTTCGCGTTTGGCGGCGTGTTCCAATACGCGGGGGTTGGTTTGGCGGAACATTGCCTCGTCGAACGAGTCGCCGAAACGTTTGGCCGCTTTCTCCACCTCTTTGTTGATCTTTTCGTCGTATTTGGCTATCTGTTCTTCTATCAGGACATCGGCACGATAACGTTTCTTGGAATCTTTGTTGTCGATCAACGGATCGTTGAAAGCATCTACGTGTCCGGATGCTTTCCAGATGGTGGGATGCATAAAGATTGCCGAGTCTATCCCCACCACATTTTCGTGCAACAGCACCATGCTGTCCCACCAATATTTTTTGATGTTGTTTTTCAGTTCAACTCCCATTTGTCCGTAATCATATACGGCGGCCAGGCCATCGTATATTTCGCTGGACGGGAAAACAAAACCATACTCTTTACTGTGTGATACTAATTTCTTAAAAACGTCTTCCTGTGCCATATTTATTACACTATACTTTCCGGTTATTTCCTGTTTTGCTTTTCAGTGAGGCTTTAAAATCCTCGCCGAAGCTGATTTATAAGCCGCAAAGTAAATCATTTTTTTCGATTAAATTTGTATTTTTGCAAAAGCATATAGCGAATATGCCGATAAAAAAATTAAAAAGTTGTTTCAAATATGAGTGAAGATATAGAACAGGAGGATTTTTCAACCGAAGATGATACATTTAACAAGGTGCCCGACGAGCAACAGCCGGAAAGCCATTCCAATTACAAATTGCCGGAGGGGGGAAAAACCGATCTGAAATATCAGTTGACAGGGATGTATCAGCATTGGTTCTTGGATTATGCCTCTTATGTAATCCTTGAACGGGCCGTCCCGCATTTGAACGATGGGCTCAAACCGGTTCAACGCCGTATCTTACACTCCATGAAACGGTTGGACGATGGGCGTTACAACAAGGTGGCCAACATCGTGGGACATACCATGCAGTTCCATCCCCACGGCGATGCCTCTATCGGCGATGCGCTGGTGCAGTTGGGGCAAAAAGATCTGCTTATCGACAAGCAAGGGAACTGGGGAAATATCCTGACGGGCGACAGTGCGGCGGCTCCCCGTTATATAGAGGCTCGTTTGTCAAAATTTGCACTGGAAGTGGTATTCAATCCCAAGACGACCGAATGGAAGCTCTCCTACGACGGGCGTAATAAAGAGCCGGTAACCTTGCCGGTAAAATTCCCGTTGTTGCTCATGCAGGGGGCAGAGGGGATTGCCGTGGGGCTCTCTTCCAAAATCTTGCCGCACAATTTCAACGAGCTCATAAATGCTTCCATTGCCTACCTGAAAGGCGAGGAGTTTGCATTATATCCCGATTTCCAGACCGGCGGATGGATCGACGTCTCCCGTTATAACGACGGAGAGCGGGGCGGTTCGGTAAAGGTACGTGCTACGATCGAAAAACGGGACAACCGTACTTTGGCCATTACCGAGATTCCCTATGGTAAGACCACCTCTTCGATTATCGAATCTATTCTGAAAGCACAGGAAAAAGGGAAAATAAAGATTCGCAAGGTAGATGACAATACAGCTGCCCAAGCCGAAATTTTGGTGCATTTGCAACCCGGAACATCGAGCGATAAGACGATAGACGCCCTTTATGCCTTTACCGATTGCGAAGTAAACATCTCGTCCAACTGTTGTGTCATTTCGGACGATAAGCCCCATTTCTTGACCGTAAGCGATGTACTCAAATCGAATACCGACCATACGTTGCATCTGTTGCAGCAAGAACTTAATATTCAACGTAAGGAGCTGGAAGAGAGCCTGCTCTTTGCATCGCTGGAAAAAATATTTATCGAAGAACGTATTTACAAAGACCGGCAATTTGAACAGAGCCGTAATATGGATGAGGCTGTCAAGCACGTCGATTCCCGATTGGCCCCTTTCAAGGCCCAGTTTGTTCGAGAGGTGTCGCGCGAGGATATTCTCAAACTCATGGAGATCAAAATGGCCCGTATTCTCAAATTCAATTCAGACAAGGCCGACGAGTACATTCGCAGCATAAAAGAGCAGATTACCCAGATTGATGACCACCTGAGCCATTTGGTAACCTATACCATCGATTGGTTCCAACACCTCAAAGACAAATACGGAGCAGCCTATCCCCGTTTGACCAAGATACGGAACTTCGATACGATAGAGGCTACCAAGGTGGCCGAAGCCAATGAAAAACTTTACATCAACAGGGAAGAGGGCTTTATCGGGACCGGGTTGAAAAAAGATGAGTTTGTGTGCAGTTGCTCGGATATTGACGATATTATCATCTTCTATAAAGATGGAAAATATAAAGTAGTACGGGTCAGCGACAAGATGTTTGTAGGGAAAAACATTCTCTATCTGGCTGTTTTTAAGAAAAACGACAAACGTACCATATACAATGTTATCTATCGCGACGGGAAAGACGGATTGTGTTATATCAAGCGTTTTGCCGTTACAGGCGTTACACGCGACAAGGAGTATGACTTGACACAGGGGAAACCCGGGTCGCGCATTATGTGGTTCTCGGCTAATCCCAACGGGGAAGCCGAACGGCTGAAAATAACCTTCAAGCCCAAGCCCCGTCTGAAAACGTTGTGGATGGAGAAGGATTTCAGCGACATAGCCATAAAAGGGCGTCAGTCGATGGGAAACATTGTAACGAAGAATGACATCCATAAAATATCGCTCAAAGAGAAAGGCGGCTCGACGTTGGGAGGGCGTCAGGTTTGGTTCGATTGGGATATCCTTCGTCTCAATTACGACGGGCGGGGCGATTTCCTGGGCGAGTTCCACAGCGATGACAGGGTGCTGGTTCTCCTTAAAAACGGCGAATACTATACCTCGTCGTTCGATGCCACCAACCATTACGAATCGGATATCCTGTTGATAGAAAAGTACGATGCCCGTAAAGTCTGGACGGTAGCCCTGAACGATGCCGATCAAGGGTATCCCTACCTGAAACGCTTTATGTTGGAACCCTCCACTAAGAAACAGAGCGTTCTGGGAGACAATCCGCAATCGACCATGATTTTGTACAGTTGTGAAGCATATCCTTTGTTGCAAGTATGCTTCGGGGGGAACGATGCGTTTCGCGAACCGTTGATTATCGATGCCGAACAATTCATCGCCGTCAAGGGTTTTAAGGCAAAAGGCAAACGCATTACCACCTATACGGTAGAGTCTATTATCGAACTGGAACCGTTAAGACATCCCGAAGAGACAGGGGATGACGACGATACGGAAACTGGGGACAACAGCATGACAGAACCGATACAGGAAGAGACACAGCAAAGCAACAGCGATATAGAAGATGAGATTACCGGACAGATGAAGCTGTTTTAACTATTATGATACGGAGATGACAAGATATGTATGCCTGATCCTGCTGGCGTTGTTTTCGGTGACGGGATACGCCCAGAAAAAAGAGATCAAGCCGTTACGTCCCGTAACGGCAGCTACCGTATTGAGCGTAGGCGGCGGGAAGATTTACGATACCTATTTATCTCCCATTAAGTATGGAGGGCAGGCGTTCGGTATCCACCATGAACGGATGCGTGTTTCCCGGTTTGGCGATAATCGGCTCACCTCGCAACACCTGTTGTCGGCCGAAATGGAACACACCCTGAATCCGGCAGGGAACCACGTGATGTGGGGGGCCTGGTTCGATTATACCTACGGGATGTTTTACCGTATTCAGGGAACAGAGCCGAGTCTTAAACTATTGGCAGGCGGACAATTAGCCTCCCGGTTGGGGGTAGCTTACAATGCACATAACTCCAACAATCCGGCCAATGCCAAGGGAGATGTCAATCTGCAACTTTCGGGGATGGCGATCTATCGGTTGACAATAAAAAAACTCCCCATTACGGTCCGTTACCAGGCATCGATAGCCGTAGCCGGGTTATTCTTTTGTCCCGAATACGGACAATCCTATTATGAGATATTTACGTTGGGCGATACCGGAGGCATCGTCCATTTTGGGTCGTTGCACAACCAATTCAATATGCAGAACCTGCTGACGGTGGATATTCCGGTCAATACCTGGTTTCTCCGGATTGGATACCGCAATGATATCCATACTTTCCGCGAAAATCAGTTGCGGTCGCAGCTATATACCAACAGTTTTATTGTCGGTATCTCGAAAGAGTTCAGCTCTTTGCGGAAGAAAGGGAAAATAGCCGACCGGAAACGTCCTGTATGGAGTGCATATTATTAACGATTGAATCTTAGAACGAATGGATCGGTTGAACGTTTATACAAGAGTATTATTGTGCAGCGTGTTGATGTCGTTGCTCCCGTTGGCATCGTGCGATGTAGAATACGATTATGCCGATAATCCAGCGGGTAATTTCGAGGCATTGTGGCAAATTTTGGACGATAGGTACTGCTTCTTTGAATACAAGGAGATAGACTGGGATGAGGTCTATACACAATATAAATCCCGTATAAAATCGCACATGAGTGATCAGCAGCTGTTCGATGTGTTGGCCGAGATGTTGGCTGAACTCAAAGACGGCCATGTCAATCTCTATTCCAGTTTCAATACGGCGCGTTATTGGAAATGGTTTGAAGACTATGAACAAAATTTCGACATCAATCTGTTGACCCGTTGTTATCTGGAACCCGGAGGGTACAACATCGTAGGGGGAATCTATTACAAGATTATGCCCAACAACATCGGTTATCTCTATTATGGCAGTTTTTCCAACCCGATAGGAGACGGGAATCTGGATGAGATACTGGCACTTTTTACCTCATGCGAGGGGATGATCATCGATGTACGGGACAATGGAGGCGGAACCTTGACTACCGTCAGTCAAATCGCCTCCCGGTTTACCAACGAAAAAATTCTGAGCGGTTATGTCCAGCATAAGACCGGAACGGGACACAACGATTTCTCTCCGTTGACACCTACCTATTTGGAGCCGTATCGGGGTATCCGCTACCAGAAACCGGTAGTGGTGTTGGTCAATCGCAGCAGTTTCAGTGCTACCAACAATTTTATCTCGATTATGCGGGAATTGCCCCAAGTAACGATCGTGGGCGATCGCTCAGGCGGAGGAAGTGGGCTACCCTTCTCTTCGGAATTGCCTAACGGCTGGTCGGTCCGTTTTTCAGCCTGTCCGGTATATGGCGTAGATAAACAACATACCGAGTTTGGTATCGAACCGGATATTTATCAGTCGATGAGTATCGATAATATGCTGCTCGGCATCGATGATATCATAGAACGGGGATATGAGGTGATTCTACAATCTGCCCAAGCTCATTAATTAAATAAAAGGTGTAATATTAGTACCAATTTACCTGGTCGTAAGGACTGCCGCGTTTGTTGTATTTGAAGTCTTTCAACAGGGACGATTTGACGGCAATATTGAAGTTGTACGACTTATAGGGGCCTACCGGGATAAAGCTGATCCCCATGGTCCAACAGTGCAGGTCGCGATTGACGGTACAGGACATATAGGAAATCTTTTTCAGGTCGAAATCGTAGTTCCCCGAAAAACTGGCAGACCAGCCTTTGGTAGGAGATATGGTACCAGAGAACCCTAAACTCTGGGTAATTTGGTAATCGTATTCCAGCTTCTTTTTGTTGAAAGTCCCATAACCTACGTTGATAGAGTAGTTTAGCGATAGAGACCAGGGTACCTCCCATACCATATATCCGTCTTCGCTGAATTGCATATCTGTATTTTCATCGCTTCCTCTGTTGGGATCGTTGTCCTGATTCGAGGTATCAAACGCCTGTTCAGAGTTTGCCAATGTTTCGTCGGGGGAGGGGGATGGTTCGTTCTCGTTGTTTGCGCTATTCCCGGACTTTTTCTTTTTCCCCCCTCCGAACCAGTTTTTAAAGGTGTCGTTTTTGAAGGTGTATGAAAAGGATGTTCCGGTACTTGATAAACGTCCCAACCCTTTCCCGGCTTTCCATCGGGGGACATTTACCCGAACGGGAGATCCAGATTCGTTTAGCTTGTATGTATAGGTATCGAACGTTGCATCTGCTTGCAGATTGAAGTTTTTAGTCAGCTTGATCAGTATTTTTGTGTTGATGTTACTCCAATTCATGGAGTCGGCAGCCATATTATAACTGATACCGGTAGTGAAGTTTTCAATCAAACTGATTTTTTTGCTTTGTATGGAATCGCCCTGTTTTCGGTTTACTTTCATCTCCAAGTTGTTGCCGAGGCTTAACGAGACAACCCCTTGTTTCCCTTGTGAGGTGGTACCGAACAGACCGTTGGAAAAAGGAGAATATTTTTTTTCCACGACCTCTCCCAAACTATTTGTATAGGTGTATTTATCCCACGATCCGAACCGGGGATCACTGAAATCCGGGGCTGCACTGAATGTCAAGCTTGGAGTTAATACGTGTCGTATGGCCTGTATCTTTTTCCCTAAGAACGGCAATGGAGTGTAAAACCCGTACAATTTGGTTTGTGCGCTGACGCTTGCCTGAAAGTTGTAAACGTTATAAAAGCCATAAACGGTATCCATTGTCTCCCGGGAGTTTTGTGTATCCCATTCGCGCATGATCTTATTGGTGTACATGCGGTCTGTTATGTTGAAAGAGGGGGATATGTTCAAATATTTAAAGATAGAGAAGGTGGCTGATATGGGAACATTGTGTTGCATCCCGTTTTTCCAGTCTTTAATAAGGTTCGATTTTAAAAACTTGTCTTGGTTGGTCTCGATGGAATTACGGAATAATCCGGTATAGTTCATGCTGATTTTCTCGTACCAGCGTTCTGAGCCGACGGCGTGTTTCCTTTTAAACGGATAGATGCGGTTCATACTTAACGTAAGGTCTGGGAACGATACCGCTATCGTAGAATCTTTTGTTCGCTGAGTGATGTTGGCGGTTGTCGATATGCTGAACGGAGAATTGGGAAAGTTGTAGGTCATGTTTACCGTAGAACTTTTGGTGTTTTCGGTAAATTGTCCGGGGTCGTAATAACTGTTCAGGTTATTGCGCGAGTAACCGCTTGTAGTGAAATTTACGCTGGCCGATAGTGTCATGTTGGGGTTGGCTTTGGCATCTTGTTGGTGCGTCCACATTAAGCGGAAGTTGGTTTGTTTGGTGTAATCGGGCATCCCTTTGTCTCCCGTAATGGTAGTCAAGTATCCGAGATTGAAGTTCCCCGAATATTTGTATCGTTTGATGTAGGCTGATTGGGCATTCAACCCCCAAGAGCCTTTGGTGTAGATCTCTCCGGTTAGGGCTAAATCAATGTGGTCGTTAATAGCAAAGTAATATCCTCCATCGCGCAGATAGAATCCCCGGGTAGATTCGTCCCCGAATGTCGGTACGATGATCCCGGATTGATAGCTTGTCGAGAATGGAAAGAATCCGAATGGGACGGCCAACGGTAGCGGCACATCGGCCAGTACCAGATATGCTGGCCCGGTTACAATATTCTTTTTGGGAACCACTTTGGCTTTGGTTAGCTGGAAATAGAAGTGCGGACACTCATGGTTGTCGCAGGTGGTATAGCGGCCGCTTTTCATGAAATATTCGTTGTCTTTCATTTTCTTGGTTTGGCCGCCGGTCAGGTACCCTTCGCCCTGTTGGGTAATGATGTTGGTGATGTATCCCTTTTCGGTATCGAAATTGTATTGCAGGGTAGAGGATTCGTATTGTCCGCTTTTGTCTTGAAAGACGGGGGTTCCAACAATTTCTCCGATACTGTCCGGACGCCCTTCGGCATATACCAGGCTGCTGTCGAATTTCATGGTAATGTAATCGGCATTGAGCTTGATGTCCTTGTAGGTAACTTCTCCTTTCCCGTAGAGGGTGGCTATGTTGGCGGCGTCGATGACGATGGAGTCTTCGGCTTTGTAATTGACAGGAGCTTCTAATGCCGATTTCTTGCGTGGCACGGTATCGGTTGCCAGTGTGTCGCTTGTAAGTGAGTCTGTTCGGGTGCGTATAGAATCTTCTTGCAGGAATACGGCCGATATACTCCCTCTCCCGGAATTGGCTCTCGATTGAGTAATCCCCAGATTGACAAGCAATAAAGTACATATTAAGGAGAATATGGTTATATATATGCCGTTTTTTGTTGAAGACATTCGCAATCCTACTAAGATATCAGTCTGCAAAAATACACAAATTACCCTAACTTCCCGATTTAATTAGCTAAATTAATATCTTTTATGCCAGAAATACTGAACACCAGGCTGTAAACCTATCCACCGATTCTGTCCCGTATTTACTGAGTCCTTTGATGATTTTTTCAATACTTTTTTCTTTTTGGTCGCCCGATTTGGAGAAAAATTTATCGGCGAAACAGATGATCTGCTCCTCGATGCTTATCGGGCGCATATCCCGCAGGGGGAGAGGCAGGGATTGTTGTCGGATATCTTCGGGCGAAAGTCCTGTCCCCGTATGCCGTTCGCAGACAAGCCCATGTCGAGGGAAACCTTCTTTGTCCAACAGTTCCCGCCCCAAGTATCCGTGGCAGATGTACGGTTTTTCGCCGATGCATTGGATGAAGGGGGCAGAGGTGAGGAAAATGCCGATATCGTGTAGCATGGCTGCTTCTGCAAGGAACGGAATGTCGGCGTGTAGTTCCGGATGGTTACGGGCAATAGAGAGCGCTTTTTCAGTAACAAGTCGGCTGTGTTTAAGTAGAATCTCTTTTAACGGGAGGTTGTCGTGGTAATATTTATCAATTAATTTTTGAGGTTCCATGTGGATGAAAACAGGTATAAATGCTATTTTTGTACAAGTATAACTCTTTTTTTTGATGTAAATGATTATCCCAACAACCATTTTTATGAAAAGGCTTTGTTTTTTATTCTGTTTCCTGTCTTTTGTTTGTGGAGTTTCTGTTGCCCAGATACGGATGGGAGCCGACAAGATAGGTGAAATCCTGAAACAAACCGACGGTAAACGCGTCGGTATTATCGTGAACCACACCTCTTTGCTGTCGGGTTCTTCGGTTCACCTGTTGGATACATTGGTTGCTCGGGGGGTGAATATCAAAAAAATTTTTGCTCCCGAACACGGTTTCCGCGGACAGGCGGCGGCCGGAGAGAAGGTGGATGATGAGCGGGATGTGAAAACGGGATTGCCCGTTATTTCGTTATATGGAAAAAATCGAAAGCCGACGGCTGAGCAGTTGGCGGACATAGACCTGCTTATTTTCGATATACAGGATGTCGGGACCCGTTTTTATACCTACATCAGTACCATGTTTTATGCCATGAAGGCTTGTTCCGAGCATCATAAGGAGATGCTGGTACTCGACCGTCCCAATCCCAACGATTACGTGGACGGCCCCATTATTTCGGATTCGCTCAAATCGTTCGTCGGAGCTGTTTCCGTCCCCGTCTTGCATGGGCTCACCGTAGGCGAGCTGGCGTGTATGATCCGTGGAGAGAAATGGGATGGAAAAGAAGATTATCCGTTGCACGTGATACGGATGTCGGGTTGGAAACACGGCGATCCATACAGTCTGCCGGTTCGTCCCTCACCCAATCTGCCTAACGACCAGGCCGTAAAACTCTACCCCTCGTTGTGTTTTTTTGAGGCTACCAACATCAGTGTAGGGCGGGGAACCGAGTTCCCGTTCCAGGTGCTGGGGTATCCCGATAAAAAATTCGGGAACTTTACTTTTACCCCGGTAGCCATGAAGGGATTTGACAGCAACCCGCTGCAAAAAAACAAATTGTGCTATGGGCTGGATCTGCGCCATATAGAGGTAGAGGGAGGACTGTCTCTGAAATATCTGTTGGATTTTTTGCGGATATGGGGCGACGATTCGTTTATTTCGCGGGTCTCATTTTTCGACCTGCTTATGGGTTGTAAACAGACACGTTACGATATATTGGCCGGGAAAACCGAGGCACAGATAAAACAACGGTGGCAACCGCAACTGGCCGCCTACAAACAGATGCGCAAGCAATATCTGCTCTATCCGGATGACCGAAACTTATAATCGTTTTTTGCGTATGGGATTAAGCTGACAAGGGGGCTTGAAATGTCTTTTCAGGGCCTCATGTTTTTATAGTACGTTCTCTATTTCGTACAGGACAACACCGTGTACGGGGAGAGAAAATGACAATGTTGCACTACCTTCATTAAGGTCGATGGAGGAGGTTTGGGGTTTTAATTCGGAGCAGCGTCCGTAAAACGATTCCCGACCGCGGAAGTAGTCGATGTGTTGTCGTTTTTTCAATGTTGGACGATCTATGACGAAACTGCTTTTTGACCAGCCGAAATCATCGTCGGTAATGTGCCGTTTTTGTTGATCCTGTTCCCATTCGTCAAAGAAGTTGGAATCGTCGCTGACGAGTGTACGGGTGATGATGGCATGACGTACATTTTTGTTCAACCCTTCGATCCGGCAGGAGATGGTACGCTTTTTTTTCTCAAAAACAGAATCTGAATAGGCGTAAAACATCAGGTACAAATTTCCTTTTCGTTTGTCGATGGCTGCAATACAATCGGTATTGGCAATCTCTTTGTCAAAGGGAGACTGTGTTAGCGACAGGTTTTCGGTAGCCACACGGATATTTCCAGTTAACGTGTAAAACAGGTTGGCCGTGTGTAGCGATACCGAAGGGATGCCTCCCCACAATCCCCTGGTGGTAAATGCCCAGTGGCTGAAATAGTCTATGTCGTGATCGATCAATGTTTTAAACATCCGGGCATCGTATGCCGCCTGCCACGTATTGCCAATGGCACGGGGAACCAAATCTTTGTGGTCCGTCCCCTGCAATATTCGCCCTTCGTCAACGCCGTATATCAAGTCGTTGAATCCCTCTTTCCTTGCGTGTTCCCGCAACAGAGAGATACATTCGACCAGCGATTTATCGGCATATCGGCCGGGAGTCTTGTCATAGTAGGAAGAGGAGAGGTAGCATAATCGGGTACCTTGTTGCCCGGTACAAAAGTTTGTCCCGGAGGAGCAATGCGAAATAAAATCGCGTTCGTCCCACAACCCTTCCGAAACGGTCATGCTGTGTCCTCCCACGAAGATTTCCGGGTCGATTGATTTTTGCAGGGCATCGACCGTATAGTCGTATAGTTTGAAGTAGGCTGTTTGAGTTGCCTGCGGGTCGTCGTTTACCGAAAACCAATCTTTGTTTTCGTATTCTGTCAACACGCCGAACCTCCAATTTTTTACATTCTTTCTGCCAAATTCCTTTACCAATGCTTTCCCCAGCTCCATTACATAGCGGTGCCATACATCGTATGAATCGGGAGGCAGGATGTTTACCCCGAATGCTGAACTGATTTTAGGATTTGTAGTGAATTTCAACGGAACGTTTCCTATTTTTAAGTGGGGAATCAATCCCTGTTTGGTAATGTTGCGGCACGCCTCAATCAATTTAGAAAAGTTGTAATCAGTTAAAGTGTCCCTGTCGAGCGGGTTGTTGAACAGGTCCCGTTCGGCGTTTCCCCCGGCAGCCATCATCAATTGTACATATTTGACAAACGGCATATATTTCCTGAAATAGCCGGGAAAGTCTTTCTCTTTGTTCCCTAACCATGTCCGGTAATCCCATACATTTATGTTGCTTGCTACATTGGTAACCGTAGCCCCCTTTTTTGATGCATTGATTTCAAATTCGATTGGGCAATTTCGGTTGGAAATCGTATCGGCGTATGCAGCAATAGTGAAGGAAAGGCACAATACGGAGAACCAGCATGAAAGCATATATCTGAACATGATTGTACGAATTATTTGAGATTAACAAATATCTGCATTTTTTAGTATAACGCAAAATTTATTTGCATTGTTTATCCGGTTATTTTTAATTTAGGGATGGGAAAAGATCCGTTATTGGTTTGTTTGTTGTTTATACCCGATAATTTGTTATCTTGCACATCTTTTTAAATTAAATATAATTAGGGAAAATGGGACAGGGAGTAACCGTAATTGATGCTGCGCTGTTGGATCGTACAACGCAAAAGGCGAAAGAAAGTGTACGCCTTCGGATGAATCATAATTTTCATGTGTCCGAACGAGAGCCGTTGAATCGTTTGTTGAATGCTGTTGAACCGGGGTCGTATGTGAGGCCGCATCGGCATTTGAACCCCGATAAGGTGGATGCGATTATCGTGTTGAGAGGTCGGTTGTTGTCGATCGTTTTTGATGATGACGGGGAGGTGGTAGAGCATACCGTATTATCGCCTTCCGAAGGAGTTTATGGTATGGAGGTATCTCCCGGGCTTTGGCATACGATTGTCGTATTGGAATCGGGTACGGTCATTTATGAAGTAAAAGAGGGTCCTTACGCCCCGTTGTCCTCAGAAAATTTCGCCCCGTGGTCGCCTGATGGAACTGATCGAGACAAAGCACGACGCTATATGGAACAGTTGATAAATACCTGTTTGAAAAAATAGGTATATTATTTTGTTTTATATAAAATATTTTCTTTCCTTTGTATCAGGACGGGTCATAATGAAAATTTGTTATCTATTTGTTTTATAAGTTATTATTTCTATGATTCCTTTTCTCGAATTTAAAGTAGATAATTTCTCAAAAGAATTAAAAAGCAAGCAGTTGGAAGAGTTCCTGGCGGAAGCGATTCGCGCGAAAAAAATCTTGGTAGGGGCTAAATTGCCATCCGTGAGTCAGGCAAGTAAAAATTTTGGAGTATCCAGGGATACGGTTCTGGCTGCATACGACGCATTGCAACAGCGGGGAGTTGTCGTTTCTCGTCCCGGGAAAGGATTCTACGTAAATTCATGCAGGACAAAAACCATTTTGAAAGTTTTTCTTCTTTTCGATGCCATGAACCAATACAAGGAGACCTTGTATCGGTCGTTGGTAAAACATTTGGGCCGAAATTATGAGATAGATATTGCATTTCATTATTACAACGAAAAGTTGTTCCGATCCTTGATAGAAGAAAACCGTTCCGCATACGGCTATTTTGTATTGATGCCTCATTTTAATGTAGATGTAACCGATGCCATCCGTTTGTTGCCGCCTTCTCGGGTGCTGTTGTTGGATGCTCTTCCGCAGGAATTGGGAGAGGAGTATGCAGCCGTTTATCAGAGTTTTGCCGAAGATGTGTATGTCGGTTTGAGGTCGTTGCTCGATAAATTGCGTAGATACGAATCGTTGAATGTCGTTTACAATGATCAGTTTCAGTTTATTCCGGATTCGCTGGTAGCCGGCATGAGACGTTTTTCCGAAGATTTCAAGATACCGTTGCATATCTATCGGGGATTTGATTTCTCAAAAATAGCAAAGGGAAAGTGTTATATGGCTATTTCTGACCGGGATTTGGCCGGCGTTATCAAAACCATGCAAGCAAAGAAGTTGCAGGTAGGTCGGGATATTGGATTGTTGAGTTTTGACGATACTCCGTTGAAGGAGGTTTTGTTGGGAGGTGTTACCACCATAACGACCGATTTTGAATGGATGGGAGAGCAGGCTGCTGTGTTGATCAAACGGAGAAAGATAAAACAGATACATAATATTTCAAAAGTAATGTTCCGGAATACAATTTGATAGATCAAGCAAAGATGATTCAGGTTATTCAGAAAATAGGTACATTATTGGCAGTTTGTATGATTTCGGTATCATTAAACGCCGCCCGTTGGAATCCGGAAACCGTCGATTGGAGCAAAAATCCGCATCCGGTTATCGGTGATTGGGGGTTCGATCGCCCGGGTTATCCATCCGGATTATACATACATGGCATAACAGTCAAAGAGGGAAAGAGGGTAAAAAATCCAGTCATCTATGACAACGATGTGTATGACGATGTTTTTGACGATGAGTGGATGTATGCCATGGCCTCGTTGGGCAGGATGAATCTGGTGGGGCTCATTGTTACGCCTGTATTGACCGATTTCTGGACGTTCAGTCAGCCCGATTGGATAAAAACCGCATACGAGTCGGTCGATAATGCGTTGCAAAGCGGCATCGATCCCGACAAATTGCCTCCGGTAACCGTGGGGACAGAGGCAGAGAGCGAGAAACAGGCAGAACGAAAAACCTCGGAAGGAGCTTATCTCTATGTCAAGCTCATCAACGAACAATATAAAAAGCATCCCGACAAACCGCTCATTATCAATATAGGGGGACAGGGTGCTACCTTGGCCTCGGCCTATTGTATCGACCCTTCCATTGCCGAGAAGTGTATTGTTTACTATACGGATATCAAGGTGTATAACGGTCATTACCAGTGGGCCTCGCAACTTATAGCTAAACATTTCAGGGTAGTGAGTTGGGGTGATGATAATTGGTGGATACGCAAGAAGTGCCAGAACGAATGGAATGTATTGCCTCGACCCGCACATTGTCGAGCCGAGGATAACGATGAGAACAGCGGCGAGTGGAAGCTTTTGACGGAGATGGACCGTCCGATGCTTTCGCACATGGTCAAACAGTTCCGGACACGGGGCGAATACTCCGGCGACGGGAACCATGCCGACGGCTATCACGACGGCGGCTTTATCCATGCTTGGTTACCGGGTATCTTTTCGGATGCGGAGTTGCAAACAGTACGGGGGGGAGAGGTGTTGCACGTAACTCGATTCGGAGAGGAAAATGAGAAAAAGGTGAAAAAACTGACCATGGAAACGTTGTTGAACCCCCGAGCATATAAATAACGGCCGGTATTTACAGCATTGAATTCTGAATTCATTAATATAAATCTCATTATGAAACGTTTTTCTTTCTATGTTCTGGTGTTGTCCTGTCTGTTCTGTACTTGTGCCGTAGAGGCTCGGGAGGGAAAAGATATAGAGGTGTCGGATAACGGACGTTTTTTGCAATATACCGACGGTACCCCATTCTTTTATTTAGGCGATACGGCCTGGGAGATGTTTCACCGTCTCGATCGAGACGAAGCCGATCTTTACCTGGAAGATCGTGCCCGAAAAGGATATACGGTTATCCAAGCCGTTGCTTTGTCTGAGTTAGAGGGTCATAGTGCCCATAACCCATACGGCTTTTTGCCTTTGACCGATCTGGATCCAGCTCGTCCAGCTGTACAAGAGGGGCCTGACAACGATTATTGGGACCATGTCGATTACATCGTGAACAAAGCAAATTCTCTGGGGATGTATGTCGGGATGTTACCGACCTGGGGCCATTTCTGGAATGGAGAAAAACCGTTGTTCAATAAAGAAAATGCAGAGATTTATGGCGAGTTCATTGGCCGGCGTTATAAAGATGCCATGGTTATCTGGATTTTGGGAGGAGACCGTAATCCCGATAATGATGAAAAAAAAGAGATTATCCGGGCCATGGCACGCGGATTGAAGAAAGGCGATGGGGGCCGGCATCTGATAACGTTTCATCCGCCCGGTTGGGCAGGGTCGGCTCAGTGGTTCCACAACGAGCCGTGGCTCGACTTCAATATGCGTCAAAATGGGCATGAGGTGTTGTATTCCCGCCGTTACAGCAGTACGCTGGACGATTATAACCGTACTCCCGTAAAACCGGTTATCGACGGAGAACCGGTGTATGAAGACCATCCGGTCTGTTTTAATCCCGGAGAGATGGGACACTCCATCTCGGCCGATGTTCGGCGGGCCATGTATTGGGACCTGTTCAACGGAGCATTCGGACATACCTACGGACATCACTCCGTCTGGCAGATGTACGACCCTGAAAAGGGACGTAATCCGATAAATAACCCCTTGATGTCGTGGAAAGAGGCCATTTCTCAACCCGGAGCAGAACAGATGCAGTACGGTCGGTGGCTGATAGAGTCCCGCCCGTTCTTTACCCGCATACCGGACCCCTCTATCATTGTTCCCGATAAAGTGAAAACATCCGTTCCGGGTGAGGGGCGTTATCATTTTTCCGCCACCCGCGATGAAGAGGGGACCTATTTGATGGTATATGCCCCTGTTGGTCGGAAGTTTACGGTGCGGACCGATGCCATTAAAGGCGATAAGATAAAGTCGTGGTGGTACAATCCCCGCAACGGCAAAGCAAAGAAAATAGGGACGTTCACCAACGACCGGCAGCCGAGAGAGTTTATGCCGCCTGAGCCCGGCGAGATGACCGACTGGATATTGGTGCTCGACGACGCATCCTGTCGCTATCCCGCCCCCGGAAAAAAATAAAACGTTATATGTTATGAAAAAATCATTTTTGTTTATTGGATTATTTTTGATGCCCGTCTTTCTGGGACGTGCACAACTGCCCGGGACGTACAGCGTCTCCTGGTTGGGAAATACCTACGGGAAAGGACACAGCGACCCCAACTCTACCCAAGGCGAATGGATTCAAAATTACATCGACTCGATGTATGTCGATAAAGACGGAACCTGCTATACAGCCAGTATCTGGGACGAGGGAGGCCGTACGCATGGCGTGTACAAAGAGGGAAAGTGTATCGGAAACGACAAATCGGTCCATTTCCGTAGCAGTGTAGCCGGAGATTTTCGCATCGAGAAGCAACAGGTGGTGAATCCCAAGAACGGGCAAAAAGAGTGGGTCGGTATTCGTGTAACCGGGAACGGCAAAACTTTGCCCGATTGCGGCAGCCCTGTTGCTATTGCCATGGGAACTGGCATTTATCAAGGAAAATTGTTGGTGGCGGATAACGACAGCAAACAGATTTTGATTTATGATGTGGCAGGTACCACTCCGCGATTGATAGACCGCTTTGGTGTGAAAGGTGGTGTCGGAAGCCGTTATAAAGCCCCCTACCGTATCCCGGAATCCACCAATGCCCCGGCCTATCCGGCTCGGACCTATTTGCCGGGAGAGTACCATCCGTTCAAGTTCTGGACCTTGACAGGCGTCGGTATGGATGAACAGGGACGGTTGTTTGTCTCTACCTCAGAGCTCGGCTCTTCGATTCGCTGTTTTAAACTCGACCGGAAAAAACGCTGGGTCTTGGATTGGACCGTACAGAATTTTATCTTTGTAGATAACGCTTCGCCCGATTACACAACCGATGCCGAAGATGTATATACGGTACAGGAACGATATGCGATGAATTACAAGAATCGTACGCCGGGCACGGAGTGGAGTATCCAGAGTATCACCGTAGATGAGAAAAAATATCCGAATGACCCGCGGGCGTTGTTGTGGGTAAAGGCCGGACACGAACACGGGCTGACCTCGGTAGCTGTTCGTCGCGTATATGGGAAGCGTTTTTTGTTTATAAACGGTATGACGTGCCAGTGGCCCTTTATTTTCCGGTTCGACGAAAATTCGGACGTAGCGGCTCCCTCGGGATGTATTATGAAACCCCACCGGATATATAACCTGACGCCTGACATCTTTTGGTTGCCGGAATGTCCGCGCGACGGACGGCAATACATTTGGCGCGATTTGAACGGCGATGGCGATTTCCAGCAAAACGAATATACCCCGACCGAGTTTGGCTATCCCGACGGTTCGGCCTATTGGGTAGATAGCCAAGGCGGTATCTGGGTTTCTCGGCAAAATATCGTACAGCGGTATGCCCCTGCCGGTTTGGACGAACACGGTAACCTGATTTACGACGACAACCATACCTCAAAATATGAAATAGCCAACATCGACCGTGTGGGACGGTTGATGTGGCAGGAAAAGGAAGATCGCCTGGTGCTGGTCAATACCTGTTGCCGGGATTTGAAAGGCGGAAAAATCTACGTGGTCGATAACTGGCAGTCGGGAAACCGTCAAGCTCGGGAGTTGGGTGGTTTAAAAGGTCCCGATCCCTCGTCGGTTACTGCGGTCGGGGATTACTTCTTTGAAGTAGGTAGTGAAAGCCGCGGGGAGGTCTTTGTAACCGACCTGCGAACGGGAGAGTACATCGGCAGTTTGTTGCCGGATGAAACCGTCGGCGGATTAGATTGTACCGGATGGGTGGACATCGCTTACGGAATTGATGCCATACGCCGTCCGGATGGAGAGTACATCATCTTTGTCGAAGAAGATTATATGGGCAAGGTGTTGATGTACCGTTGGTATCCGGAAAAAAGATAGTTAAAAAATAAAAAAAAAGAGGAGAGAACCCGATGAATCGTCGAAATTTTTTAAAACACATGAGCGCCTTGCCCTTGGTGGCAGGCATGGGCACGTTACCGGTATGGAGCGGAGTAAGCGAATCTCCTCTCCGCAAAAAAAGCGATGGTTGGTTGTCTGCATTGCCTCAATGGAAAGGATTCAACCTGTTGAATAAATTCCTGCCTTATGGACAGTCTGCTTACAACGAAAAAGATTTCGAGATGATGGCCGAGTGGGGATTCAATTTTGCCCGGTTGCCGTTGTCGTATTGGTGTTGGAGCAAGGAGACCGACTGGTATTCGGTCGATGAAAAGGTACTCAAAGAGATAGACCGGGCCGTCGAATTGGGGAAACAGTATAACATACACATAAATCTGAATTTTCACCGGGCACCGGGGTATTGTATCAACAAAGACGACAACCAGCCGGTTACCACCAACCTGTTTGAAGACGAGGCCCCGTTGGAGGCGTGCGCGTTTCATTGGAAGCTGTTTGCCGAACGTTACAAGGGTTATTCCAACAAAGAGTTCAGTTTCAACCTGATTAACGAGGCCCCCTCGATAGAGGCCGAAAAATACGACAAGGTAGCCCGGCGGTTGATCGGAGCCATTCGCGACGTCGATCCGGACAGGCTGATTTTTGTCGATGGGAAAGATGTGGGGACACAGCCGCTGATGACCATTACCGATATACCGGGAATCATCCAGAGCGGGCGTGGATACCAGCCCTTTTTGCTGACCCATTTGCGTGCCAGTTGGGTAAGTGGGTGGTCGGCCATCCAGGAGTATCCGGCCGAGAAGGTTTCCTGGCCCCTTGTTTTCGATGGCAAAACACACGACAAAAATTACCTGCGCGAGGCCTCCGTCGATCCTTGGAAACCCTGGATCGAGGCCGGAGGAAGTGTCCATATCGGCGAGATGGGATGTCATAACTATACACCGCACGCAACCGTCCTGGCCTGGTTGGACGACTTATTGTCGGTTTTTGCCGAACAGAACTGGGGATGGTCGTTGTGGAACCTCTCCGGATCGTTCGGGATTATGGTCAGCGGCCGTAAAGATGTGAAATACGAAGATTACAAAGGGCATAAGCTGGACCGGCAAATGCTTGAAATATTGAAAAAACACCTGTAATGCCATGAACAGAATCGGTAAAATATTAATCGGGCTCTTTTGCTTGCCGTGGATTGCTTTGTCGGCGAAGGAGAAAGAGGAGTTTGTATTGGAAAAGGGGGTCAATATCAGTCATTGGCTCTCGCAGAGCGATGCTCGGGGAGAGGCCCGCGCCGCCTATTTTACCAGAGACGATGTCGCTTTTATCGCCTCGTTGGGTTTTGACCACTTGCGTATTCCCATTGATGAGGAGCAGATGTTTACCCAGGAGGGTAAGCGGGAAAAAGAGGCCTTCCGCCTGTTGCACAATGCCTTGGGGTGGTGCAAGGAGTTCGGCTTGCGTGCGGTGGTCGATTTGCATATCTTGCGGTCGCATCATTTCAACAATCAGGAAAAACCACTGTTTACCGACGAAAAAGCGCAGGAACAGTTTTATGAGTGTTGGCGGCAGATTAGCAAGGAGCTGAAAAAGTACCCCAATTCCATGGTTGCCTATGAGTTGATGAACGAACCGGTGGCCGATGACCCCGAGACGTGGAACGTGATTGTGAACCGTTGTGCCGCCGTGGTTCGCAAACTGGAACCCAAACGTACCTTGGTTATCGGTTCCAACCGTTGGCAAGGTTTCGAGACGGTTAAGGATCTGCGCGTACCCGAGAACGATCCCAACATCATCATTAGTTTCCATTACTATAATCCCTTCCTGCTGACCCATTACCAGGCATCGTGGACCGACAATAAAGATTACCGGGGGCCGGTACACTATCCCGGTACCTTGATTGCCCCTTCCGACTTTGCCGGATTGCCGCAAGCCACGGGTGAAAAATACCGATGGTGGGGCACCCAGAACTATAATATAGACAAGATTGCGTCTGATTTTAACGTCGTGTTGGCCGAAGCCCGGAAGAGGGGATTGAAAGTCTATTGCGGCGAGTATGGCTGTTTGAGTACAGCCCCAGCGACTGACCGTTACCGCTGGTTCCGCGATATGAATACGCTCTTTAACCGTTACGGAATAGCCCGTGCCGTATGGGATTACAAAGGCGGTTTCGGCATTGTGGAGAACGGCGAGCCGCGTTGGCCGATGATCGAAGCACTCACCCGTCAGCGGGGAACCGGCGAGCAGAAGGCTTTCTCGCTTCACCCCGACAATCCCCGTTACTTTATGTTCCGCAACCGGTCGTGTGTGCTGGTAACTTCCGGCGAACATTACGGCGCATTGATTAATCGAGCCTTTGACTTCGACCGTTATTTGGAAACCCTGCACGAGGATGGATTGAACAGTACCCGGATATTTATGGGGGCCTACCTCGAACCTTATAACGCTTTTAATATCAAGGACAATACGTTGGCCCCTTCGCCTGAGAACTATTTGTCTCCGTGGGGACGTTCACAGCAGGATAAGAACAAGTTCGACCTCACTACCTGGAATTCCGCCTATTTTGAACGGTTGCACCAGTTGCTGCAAAAGGCCTCCGAGCTGGATATTGTATTGGAACTGAACCTCTTTTGTCCCATGTACGACGATTCGCAATGGAACATCTCTCCTATGAACGCCCGGAACAACGTAAATGGTATCGGTAATATCGCCCGTACCAGCGTTTACACCCTCGACGGCGATCAGGCGTTGTTGCAGGTGCAGGAGGAGCTGGTACGGAAAATCGTCTCGGAGGTAAACGGCTACGACAACCTCTACTTTGAAATCTGCAACGAGCCCTATTTCGGCGGTGTAACGCAGGAGTGGCAGAAACGCATGACCGATGTGATTGTCGAGGCAGAACAGAATGCTACCAAACAACATTTGATTTCAGTCAATGTAGCCAACGGGACGGCCGTGGTAAACGATCCCCACCCGGCGTGGTCGATATTCAATTTCCACTATTGCACTCCGCCGGTGGCTATTGCCCAGAATGCACACCTGAACAAGCCCGTCGGGATGAATGAAACCGGGTTCAACGGAATTTACGATGAATATTATCGCCGTGAGGCCTGGCGCTTTATGCTGGCGGGAGGTGCGTTGTATAATCACCTGGATTACTCTTTCACCGTAGGAAAAGAAGATGGAACGAATGTGGTGGTGGATCCTACTCCCGGAGGAGGTAGCCCCGCTTTGCGCAAACAGATCGGGTTGATGAAACGCTTTATCGAGTCGCTCGATTTCATTCGGATGTCTCCTGTTGAAGATATCAGTTCTATTTTACGGACCGATACCCAGGGTGCAACATCGTATCTTCTGGCAGAACCCGGAAAACAATATGCCTTTTATTGTCAAGGAGTCAAACAGGTTGAATTGGTTGTTCCGGCCGGAACCTACCGGTTGAGGATTATCGATCCCTGTACACTCGCAGAAGATAGCCGGCTTGTGACCCATCAGGGAGGTGCAATAGAATTTTCCGTACCCGAGAATGTCGAAAAAGAGATGGCTGTTTCGTTGATAAAAGAAAAAGAGTAAAGATGAATCTCCTTCTTGTCCTGGTTGGAATAATTTGTTGGCCGGCTCTCCTGTTGGCCGCGGATGGACCGATAGCTAAAAAATCGTCCCGGGCATACGACTTTGTCAACTCCATAGGCGTCAATACCCATTTCGGGTATTACGATACCCAGTACGGCCGTTACGAGGAGGTATTGAAACCTCGCCTGTTGGAACTGGGGGTAAAGCACATCCGCGACGGTACCTATAACGACGATGTATTGCGCAAATACCAGGAGGTAGGCGAAAAAGGTATCCGGTTGTTGTTGATAACCTCCGCAGATAAAGCCGTAGAACGGGCCAAAACCATCGGCCCCATGTTGTGGGGCGTGGAAGCGGTGAATGAACCGGATGGCGGACGCTTGCCCGGCACCTGGGAACAACAGGCCCGGGATGAGCAGCAACATTTGTACGAGGCGATGAAAAACGACCCGGCTACCCGAGAAATTCCCGTAGTAGGCCTTTCGTTGGCTAACATAAAAGAGAGTCCCGGTCGGTTGGGCGATATCTCGCTGTGGATGGATTATGGTGGAATGCATCCCTATGCCGCCGGGCAGTATCCCTCTTTCCATTGGGGGTGGGGTATGTCTATGGCCGACGCCCTTGCCGAGGCCCGTCGTGTCAGCGGGACCAAACCGTTGTTGGTAACCGAGTGCGGTTATCACAACAAAGAGAACAACCCGAACCATCCGGGCGTATCGGAAGAGGCCGCAGCCATCTATCACCTGCATCTGTTTTTTGTCTATTTCAATCAAGGCGTCAAACGTTCCTACAAGTACGAGTTTCTCGATTTGAAACCCGATGACTCCTTCTCCGATATGGAATGCCATTTCGGCCTGGTACGTTCCGACGGTTCGGTCAAACCCTCGTTTACTGCATTGAAAAATTTGTTGATGTTGCTGGACGATACGGAACAAGATTTTTCTCCTGCATCGTTGCCTTTGCAGATTATCTCCGATGGAGAGGTACAAAGTACACTGTTGCAAAAAAGCGACGGTTCGTGGTGGTTGGCCCTGTTTCGTCCTATTTCGGTGTACGATCTGAAAACCCGGACAAACCGGCCGGTCGTTCCGGTTTCCGTGCAGGTACAGTTTGAAAAGCGGAAAGATATTTGTCTTTATTGTCCCAACCGATCGGCCGGACCGCTGAAAAGTTTCCAGAACAAGAGAAAAATTACCGTTGATTTGGGGGCGGAACTGTTGTTGTTGGAAATAAAATCCCGCTGAGAGATTGCAATAGAAAGGCGATGAAAAGCGTTTTTCCCTGAATCTTCGACGGATAAAGTTTTGAAAAGATAACAAACCTTCTGTATCCGTGCTTTTTTTTGAGGAATTTTAAATACTGGATATGTTTTATAACATAAAAATAAATAACCCGCCAATCAAACAGAAATAGTAAATTTACAGCCAATAATCAATAGCGGTTAGATTTTTGTTAACTGAGAATTTGATATTACGAAAATAGCATAGCATGTCAGAATTTGATAAAGCGTTTACAGCTCGTAGCGGGCTTCGGCGCGAAGATTTTCAGACGGTTTTATCGGGTAAACAAATAGACCTGTTTTTGTTGAAGAATAAAAACGGGATGGAGATGTGTGTAACCAATTTCGGGGGGATTGTCGCCTCCTTGGTAGTCCCTGATAAAGAGGGAAAGGATACCGATATAGTATTGGGACACTCCACCATAGAGGGTTATTTCAACTCTCCCGAAAAATATTTGGGGGCGGCCATCGGTCGTTACGGAAACCGTATCAAGCGGGGCGAATTTATGTTGGACGGTGTTGCTTACAAAATTCCCTCGGACAATCCCGATTGCAGTCTGCACGGAGGGAAGATGGGTTATAATCAGGTAGTCTGGGACGCCAGTCAAAAAGATGCTCAAACGCTCGAACTCTGCTACGAATCAGTCGACGGAGAAGAGGGCTTTCCCGGTACGTTGAAGATAAAAATGGTCTATTGCCTGACCGACAATGACGAATTTCTGATCACCTATCAAGCCGTTACCGACAAAGCAACGGTGCTGAATCTGACCCATCACTCCTTTTTCAACCTCAATGGCGAAGGAGGCCAGCCCGTAACCAACCACCAGGTAACGATCCAAGCCGACTTCTTTACCCCATGTGATGACAAGTCTGTACCTACGGGTGAGATATTGTCCGTGTCCGGAACCCCGATGGATTTCCGACAACCGCATATTGTGGGCGAACGTATTGACGACGATTATCAGCAGCTGGTTTTTGGCGTGGGATACGATCACAACTACGTCTTGAAAAAAAATTATCCCGGAGAGTTGTCTTTTGCCGCCAAAGCCGTATCTCCCGAAACCGGAATCGAAATGGAGGTTTACACAACCGAACCGGGTGTTCAACTATATACCGGAAACTGGTTGAATGGATTTGAAGGGAAGAAAGGGCATCGCTATTCCAAGCGTAGCGCTATCTGCTTTGAAACGCAACATTTCCCCGACAGCCCTAACAACGCACATTTCCCCACAACCGTATTGCGCCCGGGGCAGGAATATACACAAACGTGCATATATAAATTCAAAAGATAAATCATTCATAAATCTAAAACTTAAAAAAATGACAACACAAAAAAAGAATTACACTTTGCCAATTATTGTGATGATCTTCCTCTTCGGGATGATTTCATTCGTTACCAATTTGGCGTCACCGATGGGTGATATATTGAAATTTCAATTCAATGTGCCCAACTGGATGGGGACTTTGGGGGTATTTGCCAACTTCATTGCTTATGCCGTTATGGGTTATCCGGCAGGTAATATGTTGCAGAAATACGGTTATAAGAAAACCTCTTTGGTGGCTATTGCCGTAGGTTTTGTAGGTGTAGGTATCCAGACTATTGCCGGATTGATCGCCGGATCAACAGCATTCGGCGTATATCTGTTAGGAGCGTTTATTGCCGGTTTCTCCATGTGTTTACTCAATACTGTTGTAAATCCCATGTTGAACAAATTAGGTGGCGGCGGAAACAAAGGTAATCAGCTGATCCAGATAGGCGGTTCATTCAATTCATTGTGTGGTACGGCCGTTATTATTTTAACCGGACTTTTGATTCCCGAAGGAATTAAAAATGCACAGATCAGCAACGTATTCCCGTTGATGTATGCAGCCTTGTTGATCTTTGCCTTTGCTTTTGTTGTTATATTGTTGACGAACATTCCCGAAAACAAACGCGAAGACGAAGCACAAAAACAAGAATCTTCCAAATACGGACCTCTCTCTTTCCGTCATTTCGTATTGGGAGCAATCGGTATATTTGTCTATGTAGGGGTTGAAGTAGGTGTACCCAACGTATTGAACAAATGGTTGCAAGATCCCGGATTGAACGTATTGGGCGACGGTGTTAATGCCGAAGCCATTGCCGGTTCAGTGGCCGCTACCTACTGGTTCCTGATGCTGATCGGCCGTTTGTTGGGCGGTGTTATCGGTAGCAAGGTTTCTGCCAGAGGGATGCTTTCAGTAGCTGCTACCATCGGTGTGGTACTTACATTGGCCGCAATAGCTCTTTCACCCGCCACATCGGTTAGTATGCCCGTGTTCAACGGAGCTGGAGGTTTCGGATTGGTTCAAGTTCCCATCAACGCTGCATTATTGGTTTGTATCGGTCTCTGTACTTCGGTGATGTGGGGCGGTATCTTCAACCTGGCAGTTGAAGGATTAGGAAAATACACGGAAAAAGCATCCGGTATCTTTATGGTATTGGTTTGCGGTGGTGGTATCCTGCCGTTGTTGCAAAACGCTGTGGTAGATATGACCAACGGAGCCGGTTATTTGGTTAGCTACTGGGTAGTAGTTGCCGGTTTGGCTTATCTGTTGTTCTATGCCCTCGTCGGTTCAAAAAATGTCAACAAAGATATTCCCGTGGAATAAGATTTTTGTATAATTGAAATTCTTTGAAATAATTTGAATAAGCCTGGGGGAGGGAATATACCTTTTTCAGGCTTATTTGTTCGAACTTAAACATTTTTATTATGGATGTAAATGCAATAAAAGAAAAATTTCAGGAACTCTATGGCGGGTATCTCTACTTCTCTCCCGGCCGTATTAATTTGATTGGAGAACATACCGATTATAACGGAGGTTTTGTATTGCCGGGTGCCATAGACAAAGGAATGTTGGCACAGATCAAACCCAACGGAACCGATAAGATACGCGCTTTTGCTTTCGACCTGAACGAAAAGGCCGAATTTGGCATGAATGAAGAAGATCTTCCCGAACAGGGCTGGGCTAAGTATATCTTCGGTGTTGTAAGGGAGATTATCAAACGTGGTGGAAAGGTCGGCGGTTTTGATACGGTCTTTTCCGGTGATGTCCCCCTGGGAGCCGGTTTGTCCTCTTCTGCCGCTTTGGAGAGCACCTATGCGTTTGCCTTGAATGATATTTATAATCTGGGAATCGATAAATTTGAGTTGGCCAAAATAGGACAAGCTACTGAACACAATTACGTGGGGGTAAAATGCGGTATTATGGACCAATTTGCCTCGGTATTCGGAAAAGAGGGTTCGTTGATTCGCCTGGATTGTCGTTCACTCGAATATGAATATGTTCCCTTTGACCCGAAAGGTTATAAAGTGGTATTGATCGACTCGGTAGTAAAGCACGAATTGGCATCGTCGGCCTACAACAAACGCCGCGAATCGTGCGAAGCCGTTGTGGCAGCAATCAAGAAAAGACATCCCGAGGTTTCGTTGTTGCGGGATGCCGATATGGCGATGCTGAACGAGGTAAAAACCGAGGTGAGTGCAGAAGATTATATGCGTGCTGAATATGTAATTGAAGAGATACAACGTTTGCTGGATGCGTGCGAAGCTCTGAAAAAAGGCGATTACGAAACGGTAGGTCAAAAAATGTACGAAACGCACGCCGGTATGAGTAAACTCTATGAAGTAAGTTGCGAAGAGCTGGATTTCTTGAACGATATTGCCAAAACGTGTGGCGTAACCGGATCTCGCGTAATGGGAGGCGGTTTTGGCGGTTGTACCATCAACCTGGTTCCCGAAGCCAAATACGATGCTTTTATTGAAAAAGCAACGAGCGAATTTACGAAAAAGTTCGGAAAGGCCCCCAAGGTATATCCTGTCCGTATCGGAGACGGCTCCCGTCGTCTGGCATAAACGAACTATGGAGAGAAGCAAAAAAGGCCGACTATACAGTCGGCCTTTTTTGTATCCGTATTATTATTGATGAAGGAAGGAATCGGTGCGAGTTCAATTTCCTCTGCCTCGGGCAGAATAGACGATATTCAAATTGTTGGATCGTTTCAACGCCTCTTTGGTGGCGGTAATGATTCCCATTTCAGTATCTCGGTCGGCCTTGATGGAAACCTGCATATAACCTTGGTTTTCCTCTTTCATGGCAGCCCTTTCCCGGATCATCTCTCTTTCGATGTCCGACTCGTCGATGAATTTGTCGTTGAGCTGTATCCGGTTTTCTGCCCCTAATTTCTGGGCATAATACCCGGTAGGTTTTCCGATATAGAGGTATGTAATGAGCGATTTCTTTTCTAATTTTGTCAATTCTGTTGCTGTGGGAGGATCGATATCCACCATCAACGGCATCTCTTTCATGCTGGTTGTAATCATGAAGAAAAACAGCAAGGTGAAAATAAGATCGGGCAAAGAGGAGGTATTTAGTGGTGGCACCTCTCGTCTTTCGCTTCTTTTAAACTTTCCCATAAGCTTTTGTCGTTTTATTCGGATTGACTGAAATATTCCATCTCTTCGGCTTCGGATATACGGCGGGGATAGATGGTCAATATGGCTTTCTTCCCTTCGTCGCTCAACTCGGCAAATGTTTTGTTGAATTTTTGTTTGGCCAGTTCATTGCGCAATTCATTGTATGCGGCCGTTAATTCGTTTTGTACGTTTATATATGCCTGGTATTTAGTCGATACGTCGTTTTGTAAAGCAATGATGTGCTTGGTTGTTACCGGATACATTCCGAAGAACGGTACCTCGATATTCTCTTTCTCGGGCAGATCCGGTGAGTCCTGGGGGTTAGCGATGAACTCTTTCACAATCTCTTTGAGCTCTCTTAACGGAATCTCCTCTTCACGTACCATGATTCTGTTTTCGTGATTGATATATATTTCCAGTAGATTCCGCTTTTCGATGTCCGTTTTTTTCTTGATCTCTCCCGATTCGATAGGGGGAGGAAGCCTGCGCTGTATCCCTCTGTCCGTGTCTAACGATGTGGTAACCAAGAAGAATACCAGCAGCAGGAATGCGATATCCGCACTCGAACTGGAATTGATTCCGGGCACATGCCGCTTTTTTCTTTGAAACATCATCGCTTGAATGGTTGTTTTTTCAGTAAATCTCTCGGTTGTATTTCGTTATACTATTTTTGCAGTGCTTTTTTTATGTTGTAATATATGACCGACAATATTCCCATTCCCAATAGGAAATATATGGTGTATAAGAACATATCGGTAACTTTTAGCCAGAAATAGATATTCTCTTTGCCTTCGTATCGTAGAATCTGCAAGGGGGTGCCGTCCCCTAAACTCCATGCTATGCTCATCACAATAGCCAATATGACAGGCATGAAGATGAATCGGATTGCTTTTCGCGGCGAGTTTTTGAGCCGGATCAAGAATTTCCGTATAGTAAAAATAGCTGTTACAATGATACAAAGCGATAAAATGGTATATATCCAATACAACAAGGTATCGGTGTAAACCGGTTCAGGTCGTTCGTCGGTCGGGTCTACCTCTCCTCCGAAATAGAACAGGAAGGCTATCACCAACGTTATGCCGAGTAAGATGTACAATAAGATTGGAATTCTTTTAAGCATGGTGGATCCCGGTTTAGTTCTTAAATTTCAGGTTGTATTTGATAACCATGTCCAGCAGCGAGATGGATGCGTCCTCCATGCTGTTGATAAGGCTTTCTACCTTGGCCAGGATGTAGTTGTAGAAAAGCTGCAATATCAGTGCTACGACCAACCCTCCGATGGTAGTGATTAACGCCACTTTCATCCCTCCGGCTACGATGGTAGCGGAGATGTCGCCCATGATCTGTATGCGGTCGAATGTTTCAACCATCCCGATAACCGTTCCCAGAAATCCTAATGAGGGCGCCATGGCGATGAATAGTGCTATCCACGACAGTCCCCGTTCCAATAATCCGGCCTGTACGCCTCCGTACGAGATAATGGATTTTTCTACAACATCTATCCCGTTGTCTATGCGCATCAATCCTTGGTAAAAGATGGAGGCAATCGGTCCCGGAGTATTGCGGCAAATGTCTTTTGCGTATTCCAGATCGCCCCGGTTTAAAGCATTTTCTACCGAGGTTAATAGTTTCTTGGAGTTGATTTCTGCCATACTGAGGTAGATAATTCTTTCCAGGCAAAAAGATAGCCCGATAATCAAGGCCAGGGCAATGAAACTCATATAGAAGGCAGAGCCCTCTATAAATTTTGTTTTCAGGGCTTGGTGCAATCCCTCTCCTTCACTGGCTATGTTGGCTTGTAATGTTTCGGTAGCCTCTTGTGCATATCCTGCTTGTATGGCAAAAAGGGAGGTAAATCCCAGTAAAACAAGAATGAGAAATATTTTCTTCATCGGATCTCTTTTGTGTTATATAAGATGTTTGTTCCTTGCTGTGAAAAAATTATTTTGGACAGTTGAACCGGAAAATCACCGGAGGAAAAGTATTTGTCCCTTATAATTTTTGCTGTCGAAGTGGCGAATCTTCTTATGGCAATGTATCTCTTGTCTCCCCTTTATGGTTTCTTGTTTTTGTTCCCAGCTCTTTATTCGTCCTTTGTTCCTTATGCAAAGATAGGCATATATTTAACTTGTACAAAATGCCGGTATGTAAATTATACATACACACTTCTCATTTAGAAATGTTGTTGAATGGTTTCAGATAGGAAAATCATGACTATCTCTTTTATTTTTTCAATGCCTTTTCTACCTTTTCGGCATATTGGGTTCCGATGGGTAACTCTTGGTCGATGCCTCTAAGGGTGATCCGCGATCGAGTAAAGGCCTCTACCGCGGCTATGGCGATGACATATGAGCGGTGAATGCGCAGAAATGCGTCGTCAGGTAATCGATCCGTAATCGTTTTCAGATTGGTACGAGTGATGATATGGTCGCCCGAGGAACGGATTATCTTTACGTAATTACCCAAAGCCTCTATATAAAGGATATTGGCAAGGGGAATGTTGACATTGCTGTACTCCTGTTTTACTACCAGATATTCGGGTTTTGTCGCGTTACGGGCTTCGATGCGTCGCATTGCTTTTTCTACGGCCCGCTCAAACCGATTGTAGGAAAACGGTTTGTGCAGGAAATCGACGGCATCCAGGTCAAAACCGTCGAGGGCATATTGGGCATAGGCGGTGGTAAAAATAAAACAACACTCCTTCGGCAGGATATCGGCTATTTCCAGTCCGCTGATACTGTTCATCTGAATATCGAGAAAGACGAGGTCGGGTTTGCGGCGGCGTATCTCCTCCAATCCAACGCTGGGTTCACTGAATGTGGTCAGTTCCATCCCTCCTTTGCGACGGCAAAATTGTTCGATAATCAACAAGGCCATCGGTTCGTCATCTATCGCTATGCAGGTAATATTTTTCATCTCAACTGTATGTTTAGGAAAACGGTGTATTTCCCGGCTGCCTCTTTGGTTTTTAGTTCGTAACGATTGGGATAGAGCAGATCCAGCCGTTTGCGGCAATTGGCAATACCGATACCGCAAACTCCATCCTCGCGGCGGCGCATGACGCTGTTTTCTGTTTCCAGAAGCAGTTGTTCTTCGTTTACCCGGATGGAGATATAGGCCGAACAGTCTGTATCCGAAGAGGTCCCATACTTGAAAACGTTTTCTATGAAGGTAATCAGTATCATGGGAGGAATCAGTATCTGTTTGTTGGAAGCCTCCAATAAGAGATTCACCTGGGTATGGTGGTTTAATCGGAGTTTTTGCAGATCGACATACTGTTGTATGTAGTCCAGCTCGCGTTCGACGGGAATGAATTCAAAATCGCTTTGCGAGTACATATA
>CASGEW010000002.1 GCA_949300615.1 uncultured Bacteroidales bacterium | reverse complement strand
TCAGCCCTCAGCCCTATTTCCGTAATTTTCTCCTAACTGCTTAAATCTCAATTCCTATTGCGTTAATCTGCTGATTTTGTTCGATTATTCCAGCGATATAAATAAATCTTGTTTTCCCTGTTTCAGATAGCATGAAAAGCTAAAATCTCGTGACAGATTTACCAGATAAAACGTATATTTGTATCTGTATAAAATAACAATTTGGCAGAGAATTTGTTTTATACCCGAAGCCACGTTTATCCGCAACAAAAAATATATGCGTATGGAATTTTTGACAGAAGAAAAATTAACGATTGTAGGAGCCGCCGGTATGATCGGTTCGAATATGGCCCAAACGGCTATTATGATGAAGCTCACCCCCAACATCTGTTTGTACGATCCCTATGCTCCAGCGCTCGAAGGTGTGGCCGAAGAGATGTTGCAGTGCGGATTTGAAAACATGAATATTACCTATACGAGCGATATCAAAGAGGCCTTTACCGGCGCATCGTATATCGTCTCCTCGGGCGGTGCAGCCCGCAAGGCAGGAATGACGCGCGAAGATTTGCTCAAAGGAAACGCCGAGATAGCCGCCCAGTTCGGGAAAGACATCAAGGCCTATTGCCCCGACGTAAAGCACGTCGTAGTCATATTTAACCCAGCCGATATAACGGGCCTTATCACCCTGCTCTATTCCGGATTGAAACCTACCCAGGTAACCACCCTGGCCGCATTGGACAGTACTCGCCTGCGCAACGAGTTGGCAAAATGGTTCCGGATACAACCCTCCAAAATTACCGGTTGCCGTACCTACGGCGGACATGGCGAGCAGATGGCCGTATTTGCCTCTACCACCCGGATCGACGGCAAGCCCCTGACAGAGGTAATCGGCACAGACCAGCTGTCAGACACCCAGTGGCAAGAGATGCGTCAGCGAGTAGTACAGGGAGGAAAGCACATCATCGATTTGCGGGGACGCTCCTCTTTCCAGAGCCCGTCGTACCTCTCTATTGAGATGATTGCCGCAGCCATGGGCGGAGCACCGTTTAAATGGCCTGCCGGAGTTTACGTAGCCGCCGGCAAGTTCAACCATATTGTCATGGCCATGGAGACGGTTATCGACCGGAGCGGCGTCCGTTACGCCATTCCCGAGGGGACAGTGCAAGAAGAAGACGAACTCAAACAAAGTTACGAACACCTGAGCAAGTTGCGCGACGAAGTCATCCAGATGGGTATTTTGCCGCCCATTTCCAGTTGGCATGAACTGAATCCGAATATCCGTTAATAGCAGATAAGAAGAAGCCCAAAAGTCCGGAGAAGCATTTCCCGGACTTTTTCTTTATCCCATTCCACTTATGTGGCCCACTATCAAAATAATAAATAAAACAAGAGAGTAGATAAGCCGTATTCAGAAAGCCGACAGGAGCGACGGATAAAAGAAAAACGATAAAATTATGGCATATTTCTTGCACAGAATAAAAACTCCATATATATTTGCAACGCTTTTTCGGGGAGACGATTTCCCGCCAGAGAGAGCAAGGAGAGATGGCAGAGTGGTCGATTGCGGCGGTCTTGAAAACCGTTGAGCTGCGAGGCTCCGGGGGTTCGAATCCCTCTCTCTCCGCAATAAAGGGTGTAAATCAAGTAATTACGAGATTTACACCCTTTTTTATATTCAGGACGACCAAGTGTTTTTAATATCATAATGTGTTAAAAGCCCTTTTTTGTTTTTACAAGGTTATCCATCATCTTCTTTAAATTTGTTTCATTCATTTCATCAGATAGAGACGGATCTTTCATAAAACGAGAACAAGGCAATTCTGGACATCCTCCACAGTTTTCTCTATTTTGTTCCTTACAGCATTTCCAGATGGGGCATATATCATTGTTGGTATATTGAAGCCAGAATACTTGACCTTTTATTTTCCGGCATCCCTTACAATATTTAGGAAAAGAATTACATTCCACACATTTTGCTCCACAAGGAGCGGGATAAAAGTAATCATCTTTCCAATACCACCATTTGCATTTATCTGTATCTGGATTTTCTGTATTGATATAATACTCCAAAGCTCGGTACAAGTAAAGTTGGCAGCGGTCTATGGAGCAACCGCGTAAACGACACTCTTCTTGGTATAAATCATTGGCATTTTTCCCTTTCAAAGATTCAATGGATGTATGTCCCATAGCTAAAAGAGTCTGTTCTGTTTGTGGCCCTACATTAGGTAGTTCTCGGAAAGGATGTCTTTTGCTTGCTAAAATATTCTTAGTTTTGCCCTTCTCTTTGGGATAAGGCAATACCTTTGCCAATGTGCTTACCACCACTTCCAGCAAAGGATGTTTGTGCTCCACATCCAGAATATAATGTTCTTTTGCTCCATTGTAAGGGATACTAAACTCAGCATCTTGCATAAAGTTTTCAATAGAGGGATGTTTCTTGACGTATGCGATATTGTTGCATACGAGTATGACGGGCTTTTCATTGAGATAAATCACATAATTGCCAAACATCTTTCGATAGCGTACAGTTCCAATGTTTTTGATTTGGAAACATACGAATTCTATAAAGTCAATATTACTTGCCATAAATGAAAATCTTTACTCCGAAATCAGTACATAATATCTGTTTCTTTGAATTATTATCAAAGATGTTTTCTACTTACTTGTATTATTTTGTCAGTAAATAAAGAATCGCCATATTTCATTCGGCACACATGAAGGAGTGAATGAGCGGAAAAAAGAAAGCAGGAGGAAAATAATCGTAATTTCCCTCTTGTGCGCGATAGGTTATTCGGTCAGTACCGAAAATTCTCCGATACCGGTACTCTTGACATCATCGGCGTTGCGTACGGATTCTAATTTGACCTCTTTCCCTATAACGGGAGCAAAGTGGACAACCTGTTCTATCGGGTTTGCTTTGATGTTTGAGAACTCTCCGCTTGAAACTAATTTACCATCTACATAGAACCGATAGTTAGAGATATGTCCTTGTGCGTCCCTACTCTGGTTAGGGGTATAACGGAAGCCGGAAATCGTCTGCGGTTGAACGAGGCGTAGGGTTAATGCCTGTTTCCCTTTCGGTAGATAATAGGTGGTATAACCATTCCCGTCAAGCACGGCCGTTGCATTTCCTTCTACTCGATACATTTTTGCCGGGATGTCAAACTGGGTTGTGGTAACCGGGCTGTATTTGTCGAACGTGGCATCATAGGCAACTGCTTTGACTGTGGCTTTCCGATCCAATACAAAAGGCTGGTCGTAGGTGGCAGACTCTTGGGTCGGCTCTGTTCCGTCGGTCGTATAATAGATTATTACATTCTGCTCTCCGGCTTGGATATGTACCTTGTCTTCCAAGTCCCGGGTAATGGTCGGTTCGGTCAGCAAGGCAGGCGCCAGATACGCTTCTACGTTATTGATACATAACGGCCCTTTCGCATCCAGGAATGTTACCCGGAGTTTCTCGGCATGAACCGTCTTGAACCGTACGATTCGTTTGTATCCGATGGTTGTTGTTTCATCTACCGGTTCTACCTCTTTCCATTGCGCGTTTTCCTCATATTCAATCTTGAACGACTTGATACGTTGCCCCAATGGGATATATTCCTGCAATAACAAGCGGTTCACCTCCGAAGCCGGGCTCATGGTAAAGGTTAGCGAGGCCTGCATTACCCCATCTTCGGTTGCCCAATAGGTGTCCCAATCGCCGTCTGTTACCCGAGCCGGAGCATATTTCCTGCCGCGAGTATTGCTCGCTTCTACGCGGGCATCTTTCAGCAGGTTTGTTTTCAGTTCATTCCGGATGGTCTGATACCATTCTACGGCACGCGTTGAGTCGTTCGGGGTTATTTTCCCGTTCAATGCTACCGGGAAATTCAATAAGAAATTGGTATTGTGCCCGATACTCCGGTAATATAGATCGACTAACCTGGCCAACGACTTTATTTGGTGGTCTTCGCGGCTATGGTAGAACCACCCCGGACGGATGGATACATCACATTCGCCTCCCATCCATTTGTCTCCGTCTTCCATGCCGCGCTGGCTGTCGGTATAATGTTTCTCTTTTTCGTATGAATAAGGCGACCATTGCGTAGCGTCTGCCCATCCTTCTTCGTTCCCGATCCAACGGATATCCGGTACGGTACCTCCAAAAATCATCGCCTGCGGATGCAGTTTCTTGATTGCCTCGCGGGCCTCTTCATATTTGTAGTACGTTTTCGCATCGATCGAGCGTTTCTCGTTGGCTCCTCCGTACCAGCCGTCGCCACCGTTGGCCCCGTCAAACCAATATTCAAACAACGGTCCGTAGTTGCTGATTAACTCGTGCATCTGGGCATGGAACTTTTCCACATATCCCGGCTGTCCGTAGTTTTCACTGTTCCTATCCCACGGCGAAAGATAGATACCGAACTTCAAGCCATGTTTATGGCAAGCGTCCGAAAGCTCGCGCACCATATCGCCTTTTCCCTCTCTCCATGGCGAGTTCTTGACAGAATATTCCGTCGTAGCGGTAGGCCAGAGGCAGAACCCGTCGTGGTGCTTGGCCGTCAAGATAACCCCTTTCAGTCCGGCCGCTTTAAAGGTCCGTACCCATTGGTCGCAGTCCAGATCCGTCGGATTGAAGGTCGAGGCCGGAGTATTTCCGTAGCCCCATTCCAAATCATTAAATGTGTTTAATCCAAAATGAACGAACGCGTAAGTTTCCAATTTATGCCACGCTATTTGCTCCGGTGTAGGGACGGGCAAGACCGGCGCAGGGGGCGGCACGTTGTTGCAGGCAGACAGTAACCAGGTTGCTGCACATACTCCCCATATAAGTAAATGGTGTGTAGGTTTCATAGTAGTTCCCTTTAATAGATAACATCTTCAAAGATAATCTTTATTTGAAAATATTTTTCTTCTCCGATCGATTTATTATCAGATAATAATCGGTTGTCCTATGAGAAGATAAATGCTTGAATCGCCTTATCGGGGGACATTTTGTGCCAGCACCATGCATTTTCTTTCTGTCATACAACCGATGTCCGCCATCGGGGCCGTTTCGTTCAAGTTGTAGATAAGGCTCAATGTTTTGGGCAACATCCAGCCTTTCGGGGCCTTGTCTTTCCGCATCGAGAAAAAAGTTACAGATTGGCGGAAAACAGTTAGAGAGTTATGACTGAATCATTAAACTTACTTTTCTAACCAAACGATCAGGCCACTTCTACCCAGGATTTCACAATGGCTCAGGTTGGATAGCTTCCCACCCCATTGAAGATTTCTGATTTCAGGCAAGATGAACTTCCCCGGTTTGAATCCAAGGGCTTTTTCATCAATCTGTATTTGGGCTGTTTGAGGCAGATCGGTCCAGTTAGCGATAACGACCAATGCTTTATCTCCGTTGACAAATACCGTGGCAGGTAAATCCTTATTGTCTGTTTTGACAGGACACTGTTCATCCCAGTATCCGCGGATGGATGCATCCTTCATATCAAACTGATCGAATAAATTCCAAAGCGGAACCGGATTCCCGCTCCATGGTAAACGGGGCAACATCCCATATATCAATCCTCTGAATTGATTCTGGGCGTCTAACGTTTCACTAAGCAGCCCGAAAGGAATACCGGACATCTCTATCAACCAAAAATCTGCCGTATTGTTTGCCGAGAAGCCTTCGCCGATCCATGTACGATCTACGTAAGGAAGCAATTCCGTATATAGATGAAGCGAGTTGGCAAAGCCCGCCCATTGATTCATGTGATTCCAGGAGTGAATATCAATCAATCGTTCTTTCCCGTCCGAATCAAGAATCCTGCGGGCACGTTGGATGGTTTTCCGGTCTAAGGCACTATCGTCGATATAGATACCGTCGATACCTAAGTTCTTGACCATCCAGTCTAATCCTGCCAGGTAGTAGTTGTTCCACCGGGAGTCAGGAGTTGTAATGACGGAAATGTCCATATCTCCGGCATATTTCCCCTCATTAAAGGCATTATACCAGGCAGGAATGAAGTGCGTGCCCAGATACTTATTTAACCATTCGTTCGGCCCGTTCGGGTGGATCAGTGTACGTGTATCTTTTCCCGGCCCATCATGTATTACTTCATTTCCCAAGCTCCGTAAAGCCCATAGTTCCGGAATCTTAACCGTCAGTTCGCGCGTTGTATAATATAAACGGACGCCCAGATTCTTCTGATGTGCTTTTTGGATAAAAGCTCTCAGGTCAGAAACTGCATCGTCGTGATACGGATAATTGATGAAAGGATAAATATCCTTTTTGTGATGCACATTAATCAGGTTGGCTCCGTTTTTGAGGGCTTCGTCCACATAGTTGGCACTCATATCGGAATTGGAATGATAGAACCGGTTGGTTATCTGTTTTTTCCAGTTAATGGGTTTAACCGGCGTGATTTGCATATCAAAGTTATAATATAACTTCTCACCTTTCTCCATCCGACGTTCGCCGCTGTAAGCTACCAATCGGGTCGTTTCATGGGCGGTAGGGTAGATGTTTATTCCGCCCTTGTTCTGATTGCCCCATGATTCCGGAAGATTTAGTTTACCAAGGGCATAGTAGATATTGACCAGCGGACGGACGAAATGGTCATCCATGAATCGTAAATTCATCCCGGCATTGACATTTCCCATCCATATCTTATCCTGATGCTTTTCTATATCCCAGTTCCAGGAAATTAAAGTATCCGGACGAAAACCGCCCTTATGTCCTAATCCCATCATGTATTTAGAGGCATAGCCGGAATAAGGAACTTCCAGTCGGATATCTTTCACCGAAACCGGTTGTTTGGCTTTTACCTGGATTGAGAGGTTGCTGATGCCATCAAATCCGAAATCTCCGCTACACCTGACCTGGAAACGGGAGTTGGATGGTTCGGAACACCATGTAATATTCGTTTGGCTTTGTTTCAATATCCGCACCTTTCCTCCTTTCAGCATCTCTTCCCCTCGATCAGTTTCAATGATGAATCTCATTTCTCCTGCCAATATTTCATTCGTAGCATCCGATAGATTATTATTGGCATCGTAGCAGGTGGTGATGGAAGATGGCAAACCGGTAGAGGACAGGTGAACCTTTCCGCCAAGCCAGGTTAAGACGTTATCTTTTACCGTAACGGGTATATAAGGAGCCGTTGGCTTATCGTCATTTCCTATCGTTGCATTGAGCCAGCGGAGCCGGGTTTTTCTCCACCCTTCATTATCCCCCTGGTTGGCAATTACATCTCCTTTGACCTGTAATTCGACGGAAACACATGCTTTCTGTTTATCGTTTGCATGAATCCATACATTCCCTTTGTAAACACTCGTAGCATGAGTGGGGATATCCACCCCTATCCAAAGCGGTTGTACCTCACCTTTCTCTACCTGGACAGGGATTTGAATCGTTTTACCATATTTGTCGATTCCATGTGTGTTGAAACAGGTCAAAGCAGAAGCCTTGATTTTATCACCGCGTTCGTTCTTTAAATCAGAAAAAGAGACCGATATATGTTCCAGTTTATTGTACGGAGCGTACAATCCGATTTGCCAGGTATAAAATTCACCGGGCAAAGCGTTTCCTTTAAACACGGAACGCTCTTTTTCTGGCCGTTCAATCCAGCGAAGGGGAATTCGGTCTTTCAACCGGATATCATGATCACGGTCTTCCGTAAAGCAAAAGAAACCGGCATCCGGTCGTTTTTGTATCAACGCCTTTACTTGTTGATCAGATGCCGTCTTCCGCATGATGGACTGATCTTCTTGCACCATTCCCGTGCGTTGCAAATCCTGAAAAGCATTTGTAACGTTTTCTTGTCCACTAACGTTTATGCTCAATAATGTGGATAAAATCAAAAAGGAAAATTTCTGAATATACATAAAAGTGCAGTTGTAATGTATCGTGTTTTTCATTTGAATTTGATTCTTTAAAATCTGGTGATAAAGTTAGCCATTAGTTTTGAGCCTATCGCATATTTGTAAAGGATTTATCGTAGATATTTCGTCTTTTTTACATCAATTATTTGAATATTAGATATGTATAAATCTTATAAACCCTTTTGTGGAATTGTAGGTTTTGGGAAATCCCCATTACCGATTCCAATTTGTAAGTCATTATAAATTCTTATTGTTGGGAGGTGTGTATATAAAATATGCTATACATTCTCTCCAAATTTTTAATATATAGATTACTTATATATGCCTATTAATTAACATCGAAAAAATACAAATACCAAACAATAAACTTATTGTTTGGTATTTGTATTTTGAAACATAAGGAATGGGGGAAAATTGTTTTACAAGGTTTTTATTTCATATATTGAATACCATTTATACCCTTCTAAGGAATTTGCCTTACAAAAGAATTTTCCATTTTCGATACAATCAACTATCATTTCTGTATTATCTGAAATGCGTATGACTTTATCATTTGGTTTGATCTTTTCAAGTTTTTTGTCATATTCTCTTCTGTTATCCTTATCGTAACTATAGATTTTTTTTATTGTCTCAGTAGTATCTTTTTGAGAATATAGAAAATGGTTCGTTAATTTTTTTACATCGTTCGTCATTCCCCATATCTTGAAGAATAGAATAATTTGTAATATGCCGAATACCAGCATAACAATAGATAAAAATTCTAACATGGCATTTTGTTTTTATGAATCGAACCATAAAGATTGGAGGTGGAAAATTATTTCTTTACATCGTCTAATGGAACATAGAAAGTGGTGGTTGTAGGAGTGTAAATGCCACAAGTTAGACAACCTAAAAATCCATTAATGAATGTCCAGTTATTTTTGATAGCATAATTTTCTTTTTCACCAATGTATTTTTGTGCATCTACTTTCGTCTTTCCTCCCGGTATCAGACCATATAGGAAATGATGATTGGTTACGGAATTTACTTTTATTGCCGGGTCATCAGCTTTCATGTTTCCAACGCATATCTTTGTACTATAACAGGATGTCATTAAAAGCGCAAGAGAAACGCACATAAATACTTTTTTCATTTTTTATTCTTTTATTGGGTTAAATGTTTATGCAAATATAAATGTTATTTTGTAATATTTATATTTATGTTTTCTTATTTATCAATAAGTATCAAATTCCTAATTTGATTTTCTCCTCTATATTTCCCAGTTCGGATATGTTTTTGTGTTGTCTTCTTTGTGTTGAATGAGGGCGGTAAGTCATCGTTTGTGTCGGTAATTAAAAGAGTGATGATAGTAACAAAAACACAACAATAGGTCTATTGTTTGGTATTAATATTTTATAAACTTGATATTAATCATTCGAGTGGTAATATCAAGTAATTAATGTTCAGCTTCTTATATGCTTAAATTTGTATTCCTCGTAAGCACAGATTATGAAGATGTTATGACTTTGTAATAAGATAAGTAAAAAGGAAGTACAGTTCTACTTCTGGATGTAAATAAAGCACTTGTAACAGTAAGGGCATTAGATTGTCAATTCGCATCAACTAAACAGCAGATATTTTTTCTAAGATAAATCAATAAAAAAGGCGACTACTTAATATTGTGTAATCGCCTAATGTTTCGTGTGTGATCGGGTTGGGATTCGAACCCAAGACCCACAGCTTAGAAGGCTGTTGCTCTATCCAGCTGAGCTACCCGACCATCCTTTTATTGCGCTGCAAAGGTAGCGCCTTTTCTCTGAAAATACAAATCTTTGTTTCGATTATTTTTACAGGTTTCACGCCGCCCGGTTAGAACGGATAACCGACGGCAAAGTGCAACGTCGCATCCTGGCGCAGGTTCTGGTTGGCGATTACCCAACGTTTCGATCCCGTCAGCGAGGGATCGAAAGCCTTTATCCCCAAGTCGAAACGGAGGATGAAATAGTTGAAATCGAGCCGGGCTCCCAGTCCGTATGCCATGGCCAGCTCTTTGTAGAAAGAGCGTAGTTTGAATACGCCGCCCGGTTGTTGCGGATAGCTGCGGATAGTCCAGATATTCCCGGCATCGATAAAGGCGGCCAATTCCAATTTCCAGATAATTTTGGATCGGTATTCGGCATTCAAGTCGAGCCGGATATCTCCGCATTGGTTCATAAAATCGGTCACAGTATTCTCTCCCCGGTAGGTACCCGGGCCTAACGTCCGCACCGACCAACCCCTTACGCTGTTGGCCCCGCCCGAGAAGTAGCGTTTTTCAAACGGCAACATCTCCGAGTTGCCGTAGGGTATGGCTATCCCTGTCCCCACATGGAGCGCCAACGAGTTCTTCTCGGTAAACCGGAATGTATAGGAGTAGTCGATGTCTGCCTTGGCATATTGCGAGTACCGGATGCCCAGGAACGAATACTCCTGGTCGGCTCCCCGTTGCTGTCCCGTCAGTTTCGACAATCCGTATAGCAGGTTACCGGCAATCTCTCCGGCGGCACGCAACGTGTAGATATTATACAGGTTGTTGGATGCGGTATTCAGGTTGGTACGGTAAAAAATATAGGATGAGCGCATGATGAAGTGGTCCTCGTAACTGTATCGCAACAACGGGTTGTCGGGTGAGATACTGTCGATAAATCCACTGATGCTTTTGGGTAGATATACGTAGCTGACATCGACCAGGTCGAGTGTATGCCGAAACAGGTTCCGCCGTGTGTTCCACTTGTATTTCCATCCCGCGCCGGCAATTACCCGGGTATATTCGGGCCGTTGTTGCAGGTTGGCGTTGATGGAGAATTCTGTCGTTGCCCGCAACCGCTTTTTAAAAGAGGGGCTAAGGAACGGGAAAAGAAATTGGGGATAGATGATGCCTGTTTCGGCACTTAGTTCCGTATAGTTGTCGTTGATGATACTCCCGAAATTGCCTGACAACGATTCGTAGGCCATCCGGAATTTAGTGGACCAGGTTTCCGATCCTTTGAAAATGTTGCGATGCTGGTGTGTCAATCCTACGGCAAAGCCAAAATCTCCGGCCGAGTTCGTCCCCTCCACGTCGATCGAGATGGTCTGGGATTTGCCTTCGGTCAGCAGGATGTAACAGTTCAGCATCTCTTCGTCTCCTACTTCTATCGGGACAAAGCGTATGTTGACATATTTCAGTACACGCAACCGGCTGAACGCGCTGTAAGTGTTATCCACCATCCGGTTTGAAAACAAGCGGCCGGGTTCTATGTAGCAGTTATTTACCAGCGTACTCTTTTTGATATACTGTTTTTTTCCGTATAAGATTTTGTATCCCTTGTAATCTACCGTATCCAATACCTCCGTTTGTTCGGCACTGGTATTCATCGGGTCGTAGTTCGTGATGAAATATACCTGATTGATGCGGTAGGTTTTATGTTTCTCATAAACCAACCGTCCGTTGCTCTCTACCGGCATCGGCATCAGGTTCAGTTCCAGGTTTACCCGGTGCGAGCGGGTGGTATCGGCCGTATAGGTGATATACTCCTTGTTAAAGGCGTAGTATCCCCTGTTGCGCAACAACGTGGAGATGCGTTGCCGTTCTTCTTCGAGCACGTTCCGGTCGAACAGGGCTCCGTTTTTCAGCAGCAGGGCCGAGGTGTCTTGCAGGACGATACGGCGGATCGTATCGTTGGGTATGTTGTAGCTGATGCCGTCTATGTAATAAGGTTCTCCGGTGACGGCTTTGTATTTTACGGTGATTTTTTTCTTTTTTATTATGGTATCTACCGAAACGGAAGCCCCCATGTATCCTTGGTTCGAGAGGGCTTTTTCAATCTCTTGGCGGGAGCGTTCGGTCAGCGATTCGCTGTATATTACCGGAGGAGTTCCTGTCCTGCGCAGCCAACGGTTGATTCTTTTGGTAGAGTCGCGTCCCGAAAGGCTGTACAGATGCAACGGGAAGCGTACCAACCCAAAAGCCTTGTGGTTGGGTTCTTGCCGCACGTAAGCCTTCAATGAGCTTGCCTTGACGTTCTTATTGTCGGTTTCCACGATGACCTTGTCCAGCAAATATTCATTCTCTCCTACATATTTTGTTGCACTGCACGCCGACAAAAGCGGTAACAACAAACAGAGGAGTTTCAACGAATGTTTCATTTGCAAAAGGCTTTTCTATATCATGCGGTCTGATAAGGGATCGACAAGGTTGACTGTTCTTGGACGCAAATATAGAAGAATCGTTTATTCCCGCCAAAGAAAAATCGGCGTCAATAAACAAATTTTACATTATCCACCCACAGTTTGCTGTCGGGTGAACCGATATACGCGCCTTTGTCTCCTGCCGATATACGCAAAATGATATGGGTCGGTTCATCCTGGGCATCGCCCCATGCCTCTTCGTGGATGGGAACCATTTCGCCTTTGCTGTTGCGGGTATATTTGGGGTCGTTTTCCGGAACCAGACACATATAGGGTTTGTAATCGGGATGTTGGGTGATGTCGCCGTACAGGAACGGTATCTTGAACTCGTTTACCCAACCGTTGCTGGCTTGCCCGAATTTATAGTATGCCGTGGCGATGCGTTTGGCATGGATGTTGCCCTGTTCATCTTCCCACCTTTTTTGCAGATAGACGCACACTTCGGCAGAGTCCCGTCCGTTGAGGTTTTGTATTTTGCTGAATCCGGTCGCCTTGATCATTTTTTCGGCCGGGCTCGCCTTGTAGTCCAACATCAGGGCGGTGGGGCGTTTGGTGAACGGTATGCCCGAAATCATCTTGCTTTGCGGGTTGTTGGTGTTGCGGATAGGTTCGTCCATTTGCCCTAAGAAGATGGTTCCCGAGGCAAGCACCTTGATGTTGAACATTCCCAATACCTTGCACGAAACCAGCTTCGTCTCCATGCGGGCACAATAGCCGTTGCCGCGTTTTTCGGGGAAGACGGTGGTACTTGTCTTGATAACACCCATCACATTGGCCATCACGTTGGAGCTGCCCCAGGGCGACTCCTTGGGCACATAGGCTTCGTTGCCTTTTACCGTATCGGAGGGTGCTACGGCATATACGTATTGCGTATTACCTCCCAACAGGGCCGATTCCTTGATTTCCCGAACCAGCCAGTTGTCCATGTCCCCGAAGGGGATGGGCTCTATCTTTTGGGCCGATAACTGCACGGTGGCACTTAAAACCACGGTCATCCATAAAGCATATTTGTACATCTTCATCATCTATTCCATTTATTAAATGCGGGCAATATCGCCGTTTATAATTTGTAACCCCATTGATCCAAAGCGAAAGACCAGTTCTCCTCTACGGTCTTTACCGTTTGGGGAGCGTACTGGTAGCGGTTTTTTTTATACCCTTTTTTGGAGGCCAGGTAAGCCTCTATCTCCGGACGGGCCTCTTCCAGTCCCGGGATGGAGAGGGTATGGTAAATCCGTTCGGTTTGTGCCATGGCATCTGCTTCAAAATCCTCGAATTTAATCTCTATCAGGTTCCCTTCCGGAATCAGGTGTTTGTCCGCTTCGTATTTATGCAACAGTTTTGTATAGGTTTCCACGATGTTTTGTTCCAGTTGTTCCGGGGTAATCTCCTGCAACTGCAACGGTTTGATGGTGTTGGTGAAGAAGCTGCGGGTGGATTCAAAAACCGTATAGGGATTACGCATCAGGTAGATGAATTTCGCATCCGGGAACATCCTCAGCAGTTCGGGGATACGTCCCGTATGGGGAGGATTCTTCGACAGGAATTGCGTCCCGTGCGTATTCCACAGCGATATTTTGATTAATTTCTCGAACGCCTCCTTGAAGACGAGGTACTCCTCTTCGGGCAGGTCGTTGAACAACAGGTACCGGTTGCAATACTCCTGGGTATGTTTGGGGAAGAACCAGAAGTTATAGAACGTATAGGGCATCATGTTGGCCAGGGCGAACTCCTCTTCCTGGGGGAGGTCCACCTGTAACTCCATGTTGTCGGTAGGGCGTTTGTCGGGCATGAGTAGGGCGGTACTCTTTTTGAAGAACGACTGTCCGAAAAGCATCAGGTTGGGGAATACGGTCTGGTAGGTCGTGTTGTAGGCAAAGTGCTTGTCTTTCGACAATACGTTGTGTACGAAGGTAGTGCCGCTGCGCCAATGTCCCAGGATGAATACAGGGGGCAACCCCGTAGTCTTGTCCTGCAACAATTTCCGGTACCGGCTATCTTCAAACGGTTGCAACAGGCTCAACAACCGGCAACAGGCTTTCGTAAGCCGAAACTTGTTCCGGTACGGAGCGTCTATCTGTTTCTCTTTCGTAATAGCCTTGAAGGTTTTCCATTGCGCTCCTACCAAGGTGTTGATAGGCAGTTTGTCAAATTCCAACAGTCCCATATCTGTTTCGTTTATTGTGCAATCTTGTTTACGATATCTTCTACGGCAGACGATATTTTGTGGCGTTCGGCCGAGCTGCTGATCATCGAGCCCTGGTTTCTCTCCTGGGTGATGACGAGCAGGTTGTCGTCGTCGCCCGCTCCGTCGCACGTAATGCAGATGACTACCAACCCCTGCATCCGGAGGGTGTGGCCTATGCGGTGGCAGATTTCAGCGTCCAGTTGCAAGGCAACGGCGTCTATAACGGCTACGGTACGTCCGATGTCTGTCAGCCGGCGTTCCAGCAGGTAGGCATATTCGCGTTTGGCTTCCGGAGAGTTGCCGGCGATGGAGAATACGCATCCCTTCTGGTCGAGTCGTTTTTCTTTCTCTTCCAGGGATACGGCAGAGATGCCTTGTGCCATTTGTCGGCGTATTTCGTCGGTGATGTTCGAGGCTATGTCCTTGCTGTTGATCTGGTCGATAATCATCCCTACGGCACAAGTATTGTTGGTGATCGGGTCTATCAGGATGAAGGCGCCGCAATTTTTGTTGTTCTGGTACGGGTCGAAAAACAACGGTTTGTTGGTAGCCAGTGTAACGCGGCCTATTTCGTTTAAGGTCAATGCGTCGGTGGCCGACTGTTTCAAGGTGTTCACATCCACCTTGTAACGGATCGAGTCGATATGGGCCCGAGTAGTATTGGTGGTATGTTTGAGGTAATATTGCTGTCCGGCATCCATCTCCTTTTCGTCCATCCACACAAGCATGGCCTCGAAGTTGCGGCCGATGCGGGGCAGGTCGGACGGGTGTACCAGCATTTCGCCCCGGGAGACATCTATCTCGTCTTCCAGCGTCAGCGTAACGGATTGGGGCGGGAAAGCCTCGTCCAGTTCTCCGTCGTAGGTATAGATGGATTTTATCCGCGATTTTTTGCCCGAGGGCAGCGCCACGATTTCGTCGCCTTTTCGTACGATTCCCGAGGCTACTTTTCCGCAAAATCCCCTGAAATCGAGGTTCGGTCGCGATACGTACTGCACCGGATAGCGGAAGTTCTCGAAGTTTTGGTCGCTGGCCACGTGTACGGTTTCCAGAAATCCCAGCAGCGGCAATCCGGTGTACCAGGTCATGTTGGGCGAAGGATCGACCACGTTGTCGCCTTTGAGCGCTGACAGCGGGATACATTGGATGTCTGGGATGTTGAACGGGGCCACGAACGTTTTGTAATCGTTTACAATCTTGTCGAAAACCTCCTGGCTGTAATCTACCAAGTCCATTTTGTTGACAGCCAGTACCACGTGTTTGATGCCCAACAGGGAGATCAGGTACGAGTGCCGTTTGGTCTGTGTAATGACCCCGGTACGTGCGTCCACCAGGATGATGGCCAGGTTGGCCGTAGAGCCGCCCGTTATCATGTTGCGGGTATATTGTTCGTGTCCCGGGGTATCGGCGATGATGAATTTCCGTTTGTTGGTAGAGAAGTAGCGGTATGCCACGTCGATGGTAATACCCTGTTCGCGTTCGGCTTTCAGCCCGTCGAGCAGCAGGGCGTAGTCGATGTTGTCTTCTCCGGCGTTTCCTACCCGTTTGCTGTCGCGTTCCAGGGCAACCAGCTGGTCTTCGTAAAGTTTTTTGCTGTCGAACAGCAACCGTCCTATCAGCGTCGATTTGCCGTCATCTACCGACCCGGCAGTCAACAGGCGCAGCAGGTCTTTTTTTTCGTCCTGGTCGAGGAACTCTTTTATATTTAGTGTCGGTGTCGTCATAATTTTCGTCTCTTAAAAATAACCTTCTCTTTTTTTCTGTTCCATACTGGCCTCCTGGTCGAAGTCTATGACCCGGGTGGTACGTTCCGATTTGGTGGTGGTCATCATCTCTTCGACGATTTTTTCGATCGTATCGGCTTCCGATTCGATGGCTCCGGTGAGCGGATAACAACCTAAGGTACGGAACCGTACTTTCATCATTTTGGCCTGTTTCCGGTATTTTTCTGGCATCCGGTCGTCATCGACCATGATCAGGTTGCCGTCGATGTTTACGATGGGGCGCTCTTTGGCAAAATAGAGCGGGACGATGGGGATGTTTTCCAGCCGGATGTATTGCCATACATCCAATTCTGTCCAGTTGGAGAGGGGAAAGACCCGGATGGATTCGCCTTTATTGACTTTGGTGTTGTAGATGTCCCATAATTCGGGGCGTTGGTTTTTGGGATCCCATTGGTGGAACCTGTCCCGGAAAGAGAATATCCGCTCCTTGGCGCGCGATTTCTCTTCGTCCCGCCGGGCTCCTCCGAATGCGGCATCGAATTTGTATTTGTCCAAAGCGGACAAAAGAGCCTGTGTCTTCATCAAGTCGGTGTGCACTTTGCTTCCGTGCGTAAAGGGCCCTACACCGGCCCGGAAGGCCTCCATGTTCGATTCGACGATCAGGTTCCAGTTGTGCTCGCGGGCGTATTGGTCGCGGAAGGCGATCATCTCTTTGAACTTCCACTTGGAGTCGATGTGCATGAGTGGGAAAGGAACTTTGCCCGGGGCAAATGCCTTTTCGGCCAAACGTACCATCACGGACGAATCTTTCCCGATGGAGTAGAGCATTACCGGATTCTGAAATTCGGCAGCCACTTCGCGGATGATGTATATCGCTTCGGCTTCTAGCTCTTTTAAATGACTTAACTTATATTCTGACATATCTGTTAGATTGTTCTTGGTTATCGTGAAACTTTTGGCAAGATCTTTTCCAATAGGAGGTTTACCGACTCTTCGAGGGTCAATTTCGAGGTGTCGAGCGTCAGGTCGGGATGCGAAGGGGCTTCAAAGGGGGCGCTGATGCCGGTAAAGTTTTTTATCTCGCCTCGGCGGGCCTTGGCGTAGAGTCCTTTCACGTCCCGCTGTTCGCATACCTCCAAGGGCGTATTGACAAATACTTCCAGGAAATTTTCCCGGCCGATGATTTCGGCGGCCATTTTGCGCAGGTCGTTGCTGGGGCTGATGAACGCGGCAATGGTGATGATACCCGTGTCGATGAACAGTTTGCTTACCTCGGCAATACGACGGATATTTTCCACCCGGTCTGCTTCTGTAAAGCCCAGATTGTTGTTGATACCGCTGCGGATGTTGTCGCCGTCGAGAATCCGGCAGAGCAATCCGCGCCGGTGCAGTTCGCGTTCCAGCGCAATGGCCACGGTGCTTTTCCCCGATCCGGACAATCCGGTAAACCAGATCATCAGGCTGTGTTGTTTCAGAAGCGATTCTTTGTCTTCCCGACCCATCATGCGGTCGAAAATCGGATATATGTTATTGTCTAAAACTCCCATACTAACGGTATTAAGAAAATTGAAATCAAGAAACAGATCAGGTTCATGGGTAACCCGATTTTTACGAAATCGGTAAATTTATATCCTCCCACCCCTTGCACGATCAGGTTGGTTTGGTAACCGATCGAGGTGCTGAATGCCGCAGACGCCGCGATGCAGACTGTGATGAAGAAAGGGGTCGGGTCCACTCCTAATTGAAGGGCTACCGACAACGCTATCGGGAATCCCAAGGCTGCTGCCGCATTGTTGGTAATCAGTTCGGTAACCGCATTGACAATGAGGTAGAGCATGGCCAGCAGGGCATACGGGCCGTAGCTGTGCGACAGGTTGATGATGTAGCTGGCGGCCATGGATGCCAGACCGGAGTTCTCCATGGCTTTGCTGATGGCGAATGCGCAGGCAATGGTGATAAGGATGTCCCAGGAGATGTATTTGGTATATTTCTTGGGCGGAAATATTTTTGTCCATGCCATAATGATGGTAGTAACGCAGACGAAGAAAAACATATCCAGCTTGATACCCGTGATATGCTCTTTTACCACGGGAAGTTCGCCTACCGTTGCTCCGACGATCATGATAAAGAGCAGGATCAGGGCCAGCCATCTTTTCTTTTTGGACATGGGGCTCTCCCTCTCTGTCCCGTTTGCCAAGAGGACGAATACGCTCGATTCGCCCCAGGTGGGGATGAACGTGTCGTCAGCCCAAAGCACCAATGTGTCGCCTTCGTGCAGCACGATAGTGTCCAGGTCGTGTGTATAACGGATACCCCCACTTCTGATCTCTTTGACGATGGCGCCGTAGTGGCGGGTAAAGTTGAACTCTTTGAGCGTTTTGTTGATGCCGGGGAACCGGGAGCTTAAAACCGCCTCTACCCGATGCAAATTTCCCAGATTTTCATCTTCCGAGTCGTCGTCCGCGCTGTTGTCGCGTACGTCGGGCAACAGTTTGTTGGAAAATGTCAGCATATAGAGAATCCCCGCGATGGTAAGGGGGATACCTACCCAGGCAATTTCAAACATGGTAAACCCTTCGTATCCGGCATCGATAATCATGCCGTGCACCACCAGGTTGGTAGAGGTCCCGATTAACGTACAGAGCCCTCCCAATACGGTGGCATAAGAGAGCGGTATGAGGAATTTGGTAGCGGGTATCTTTACCTTCTCGGCCCATCGTTTGATGATGGGGGCGAAGATTACCACTACTGGCGTGTTGTTCAAAAAGGCGGAGATAAAGGCGATAGGGGGCAGGATGTGCAATTGCGCCTTGAATACGGAGGTTTTCTTTTCCGGAAGGAGTTTTTTGATGACGTGTTCCAATGCTCCGCTTTGCCGGATGCCTTCGCTTACCAAAAACAGCATGGCTACGGTTATCATCCCTTTGTTGCTGAACCCTTCCAGCATCTCTTTGGGAGTCAGTATCCCTGCGCATAAAAAGAATACCACGACCGACATCAGTACCAACCCCGGACGCATTTTGTCCAGGATCAAGGTGGTCAGCATGGCGATAAGTCCTAAAAGCACTAAATAAGCATCGAGCGACATACGAGTAATAAATATTAATTATTGAGAACGATGAAAAAAGGATTGTGAAGATCCTCTTTGTTGTAACGCAGCGGGATGTTTGTCCCCGAGCGGTACATATTCATCCCCGCAGCCCGTAGCAGGGCGTGTCCGGCAGCCGTATCCCATTCCATGGTCGGGGCATTTCGCGGGTATATGTCGGCAGACCCTTCGGCTACCAGGCATATTTTTAACGAGCTCCCGATAGAGGTGGTAATCAAGTCGGGATGTTCTCTTTTCAAGTCTGCGAGCAGGGCTTCTGTCTCCTTATCCAAGTGGGAGCGCGAAGCGACAGCCGTATAGGGCCGATTTGTTTTTATCGGCAAATGGACCGCTTGTTGCCGCCAACGGTCGATATCTGTTTTTGAGGTGTATCTGTCTTCGTTTATGGCAATTTTATACGCTCCGTTTTTTTCATCCCCGAAATAGAGCAGGCGGCTTGCCGGTACATAGACCACACCCAGGACAGGGATACCGTCGCTTACCAAAGCAATGTTGACCGTAAATTCGCCATTCTGTTTGATAAACTCTTTGGTACCGTCCAACGGATCGACAATCCAGAGCGTTTGCCACCCTTTCCGTTCTTGGTATGGTATGTGCTTCCCCTCTTCGCTCAATATCGGGTAGGGGAGTTTTTCTAAACAGTCCGAAATAATTTGATGTGCGCATCGGTCGGCGATGGTCAGGGGAGAGTTGTCAGCTTTTTTCTCTATTTGGAAATCTGACGCCGGATCGGTGTAGATTTCCATGATTTTCTGACCGGCAAGTATGGCGGCCTCTATGGCACTTGTCAATAGGGCATTCGTATCCATTTAGCAAAACTTTTTGCAAAAGTATAGTTTTTTCGGAATTAATCCGCTATTTTATGCTAATTTATAATTATTCAAAATGCGTTCAGAAATGTGAGAGACTGTTGTATAGGGGAAAGTTTTCTCAGAAAGCGTGTTCTTCTCTTTGTCTTTTGAGTAGAGTAAAAGATTCCAGTTTTATCAAAAACTCTTTGGCGTGGAGTCCTCCTGCATAGCCGGTCAGGGAACGGTTACTCCCGATAATACGGTGGCAGGGCACGAAGATAGAGAGGGCATTTGAACCGATGGCATTCGCCACAGCCCGGATAGCCTTCGGATTCTCCGACAGACGGGCCAGCTCGGCGTATGTGTGGGTCTGCCCGTAGGGTATTTCCAGCAGTTTATGCCATACTTTTTTCTGGAAATCAGTGCCGGCCAAGAGCAACGGAATATCGAATTTGGTTCGTTTCCCTTCAAAATATTGGTCTAACTGTTTGGCGGCCTCCTGGGTGATTTCCGATTTTCCCTCTGCATAACCCGCATACAGGGCTTTTTGTAGCCGTTTTTTTACGGTGTTGTGATGCTTTTCTGTTGTCCAGTCGCAGAGACAGAGTTGACCGTTTATGGCCCCGAGGATCAATTCGCCGCAGATTGCATGGTATCGTTGTATGTGAATAATGTTTTGTTTGCCGGAGTATTCCATAATTTTTTAGGTTATTATTGGGTAACCAGGCTGTAATGGTACGGGCCTTGACCCTTTCGATATGAGAGTTATACCCTCATTTTGTTGAATGTATGAGGTGAGTTTTCGGCCTTTTGCCGAATCGTTACCTGTTATCAAGGTTTTCGTTCGCCGTTGATTGCGATGGACAAAGATAACCTTTTTACCCCGACAGCACACTCTTGGAATGAAGAAAAACGTTATAAAAATTCCAGACTTACTCCCTGGGATACAACGGCATCGGTACCTATGTGTTTTTGAAATGTAACCGGATTGTTGTGTGTAACTTTGTTTTATGGAATTTGTCTGCACGGAAAAAGATTTGTTTATATCGAAAAAACCGGCTATTTTTGAAGCAGAAAATATCCTTTAAGATGGGTGAGAGAACAAAAGTTGCCTCGTTAGGAACCTGATCATTCCCCTTTCAGAAAAGAGAACCCACTATTATAATAAACAACAAAGTATCTATGTTAAAAAGAACCAAAAGCATTGCCATCCTTTGTCTGATTGCATCGATGGGGACGGCTTGGGCGCAAACTGACCGCTATGCTGAAATTACCGACCCCGGATTGGTCGATATAAACAAAGAGGCAGCACGGGCCAGTTTCATGCCTTTCGCCGATGAAGCATCGGCAGTCGTCAACAAGTACGACGCTTCGCCGTATTATTTGTCGTTGAACGGCGAATGGAAATTCTCGCTGACCGATAATCCGGCCAACCGTCCGAAAGATTTTTATAAACCCTCGTTCGACGTATCGGGATGGGACGAGATCAAAGTCCCTGGAAACTGGGAGATGCAGGGATTCAGTTTCCCGATCTATGTAAATACCTCGTATGAATTTGTCAACAAAGGATTCCCTCCCTATATGGAGGCAAATCAACCGCCTTACGTCCCGGAAACCTTCAATCCGGTGGGGATGTATCGCCGGGAATTTGAGGTACCCCAGGATTGGAATGGGAAAGAGATATTTTTAAGTATAGACGGGGTTAAATCGGCTGCTTATGTCTATGTAAACGGCGAGTTCGTGGGAATGAGTAAAGATAGCAAAACCCCGGCCCGGTACGACATAACCTCTTATGTGAAAGAGGGAAAGAACACCTTGGCCCTGGAAGTATATCGGTGGTCGGATGCCTCTTACGTAGAGTGCCAGGATTTTTGGCGCATGAGCGGTATCGAGCGCGATGTCTATCTGTTTGCGCAGCCCAAGGTTCGTATTGCCGATTTCTTTGCCAAAACGCCGTTGGATGCTGCGTTCAAGAACGGGCAGTTCTCTGTGGAGGTTTCGTTGAAGAACCATGCCTCCCCCGTAACCGGATATTCGCTCTCTTGTAAATTGCTCGATGCCGAAGGACGTGCCGTATATAGCGAAGAAAAAAGTGTTGATGTAGATGGATCGGCTGTATGTACCTTTGCCAAGGAGATTGAAAACGCCGCACATTGGACTGCCGAAACGCCTAACCTTTACACCCTGGTGCTTACCCTGAAAGATCCTTCGGGAAAGATACAAGAAGCTGTTTCGCATCGGGTAGGGTTCCGTACCGTTGAGATCAAGAATCGTCAGTTGCTTGTAAACGGACAACCGATCCTGATCAAGGGAGTAAACGTACATGAGCACAATCCCGCCACGGGACATTATATGACGGAAGAGTTGTTACGCAAAGATTTCGAGTTGTTCAAGAAACTGAATGTAAACACGGTGCGGACATCCCACTATCCACAGCCCGAAATGTTTTATAAGATGAGCGACGAGTACGGTATCTACGTCATAGACGAGGCCAACATCGAGGCCCACGGTTTGGGTTACAACCTGCGCAAAGGGGGGACGATGGGCAACAGGCCCGAATACGAGCCCACCATCATAGACCGTACCCGTAACATGGTAGAGCGCGATAAAAATCATCCGAGTGTCATTATCTGGTCGTTGGGGAACGAATCAGGCAACGGATACAACTTTTATCAATCGTACAACTGGATACGCAAACGCGATGCTTCGCGGCCCATCCAGTACGAGCGTGCGGAGATGGAGTGGAACAGCGACATCTTCTGCCCGATGTATCCTACACCGGCCGACATAGAAAAATATGCCAAAGACGAATCTTCCGACCGCCCGTTGATTATGTGTGAATATGCCCACGCCATGGGGAACAGTTTAGGTAATTTCCAGGACTATTGGACGGTTATTGAGCAATATGACCTGTTGCAGGGCGGTTGTATCTGGGATTGGGTAGATCAAGGCTTGAACAAACGCGATGCGTCCGGGCAGACATTCTGGGCCTACGGTGGCGATTTCGGGCCGGAAAATACCCCTTCTGACGGAAACTTCCTGATAAACGGAATCGTTTTCCCCGATCGCAGCCTCAAACCTCACACCTACGAGATGAAGAAGGTGTACCAGGATATAAAATTTACGAATTTTGATCCGGCCAGCGGGAAATTGACGGTACGAAATGACTATTTCTTCCAGTCGCTCGACGATTTTACTTTCGATTATCAACTGAAAGAGGATGGCAAAGTGATTAAAAAAGGGAAATTTTCAGTCAATCTGCCTCCGCGTCAAAGCCAGACGGTAAAACTTCCCGTTACTTTGACCGAGCAAGATGTCCCCCAACAATATACCTTGACGGTTGCCGCCCGTCTTAAAAAAGCAAAACCGTTGCTCGAAAAGGGGTATGAACTGGCCAACGAGCAGTTCCTGCTCAATACGCCGGTAAAAAAAGATTATGAACCCGAAATGGCTGCACCGGCATTGACCGACAACGCTACGGATATAACCTTGAAAGGAAAAGATTTTCAGCTGGTTGTAGATAAAAAAACAGGCATTATCACCTCCTATCAGTTAAAAGGGAAAGAGCTGATTCTGGATGGTTTCGGCCCCCGTCCCAATTTCTGGCGGGCTTCGACCGATAACGATTACGGCTACCAACCTGCTGCCAAAACAGAGATTTGGAGCAAAATATCGCAGGAGCTGAAAGAGGTCGTAGGGTTGGAAATTCGCTCAGATGCCCATTCTGTAGAGATTACCTGCCAATATGCCTGGCCTTCGGAAAAGGTCAATTACAATACCACGTACAAGGTATTCGGTAACGGTATTATCCGTTTCGACAACGAACTGGTTATTTTAAACAACAGGATGCCGTTCCTTCCACGCTTAGGGATGCGTATGCAACTGCCGGCCGAGTATGACAGGATAACCTATTTCGGACGCGGTCCGTGGGAGAACTATCAAGACCGTAAAACCAGTGCCTTTGTCGATTTATATACCACTACCGCAGGCGAGATGTATGTACCCTATATCCGTCCTCAGGAAAACGGGCATCGCATGGATGTACAGTGGGTGTCTATCCTGAACAAAAATGGCAATGGTTTTATGGTAGCTTCCGAGACGCCTTTCGGATTCAATGCCCTGAACAATACGATTGAAGATTTTGACGGAGGAGCCCGGAAGAAATCAACATCGACCGATCCCGCTATCAAGAACATTGATTACCGGCATACCAACGACATCGTACCCAGGAAACTGGTCGAACTGAATGTCGATTACAAGCAGACCGGTGTCGGCGGGGATAACAGTTGGGGTTTGTGGCCGCACGAAGAATACCGGCTCGGTGTTGCCAACGGTGGCTATAAATACAGTGTTGTCTTTATTCCGGTTTACGGCAAGAAACCCCTTGTCGATACCGACTACGCCGTACAACGTTAACCCGTCTGGCCGATTGTCAAAGAGGGGTGTCGCTATATCGGGCGGCACCCCTCTTTTATTTGGGGGGATAGCCGTTTTTTCGGCAATATCGTTATCTTTGTGGAGGCGTATGGGCCGGGATATGTCCGTATGTCGGAATGAGGGGACGTTCGCCTTCGGAGCTTTGTAGAGAGCGAGAAAACCGCACATCTTTTTGATACGATAAAATTAAAGACGTACGTTTGTTATGGAGATTTTTATTTTGGTGGTAGGATTTTTATGTATGCTGGTAGGGCTTGCCGGATCGGTGTTGCCGATGTTGCCCGGTCCGCCGTTGACGTATGTCGGGATGCTTGTCTTGCAAATGTCAGACCGGGTTCAGTTTTCTACCACCACGTTGGTCGTGGCATTGGTTTTGGTGGTGATTTCCCTGGTTTTGGATTATATAGCGCCCATCATTGGGACCAAATATTACGGTGGTGGAAAATGGGGCGAGTGGGGATGTGCTGTCGGGACGATTTTCGGTCTCTTTATTTTTCCGCCGTGGGGCTTTATTTTGGGCCCGTTGGTAGGGGCTATTATTGGCGAACTGTTGCATGGGAAAAATTCAAACGATGCCATAAAAGCGGGATTCGGCGCTTTTATCGGTTTTTTTTCGGGATTGATCGTCAAATTGCTTATTTGCCTGTTCTTGATCTATCAAGCCGTGGTGGCGGTTTGGTGATGAAAAAGCAAACGCCTGAATACGGCGAAGGTTCGGTTTCAGGCGTCTGTCGTTAAATTAAAAAAGATCAAGAAATAAAAGCAATATTTAAAGTTCTTCCGTTCGTTTCTTCAATACGATGACCGTTTTCCCGGTGCTGTCACCCAATTCGATTTCTCCTTTTGAGTTGTATTTGATGGTTTTTACTTCGTTCAGAGCTGTCAGAAAGGGTTGTTCATAAGAGTCGTCAGCACAAGCCATACGCGTGCAGCCTACGGCGCCGAAATCGATGTTCCCTTTTGTTACATCTTCGGGGTTGAACTGTCCGAACATCCGGTTGCATCCGGTAAAGCCGAACATCCGTTTTTCTTCTCCGGAGAAGCCCATATACGGGGTGTTTTCTCCCGGCGTGATGGATTCATTGCCCATCTTTATCACATCCCATTCACCGTTCAATAGCTTAGTGCTCAGTTGTTTAGATGATGCTTGTGCCTCTTTCTTTGCGCCACAAGCGGTCAGGGTCAGGCAAAAACAAAACACCGACAATACATAAGTTACAAATTTCATAAATCTTTTGTTTTAAGTTATTATTCCTCTCTTTGGTATAGGAGACGGGTAGATCTTTTCAAATGCTGCATCGCTTTGCAGAAAAGTTTTGTAGCATGTATAGGCTTTCTTCTATCCATTAATCAGAAATGGAAAACGTATCGGCATCCCTCCATGCCGGAAATTTTTCACGGAATCGTTGCAGTTCGTCTAAACAGAGGGTGGCAGTACATATATCCTCTTTAAATTCCTGGGTCGCTGCCAGTATCTTCCCTTTGGCATCCAAAATTTGAGAATGACCGGCGTATTCGAAGATATTATCTTTGCGGACACCTCCTATGCGGTTGGCTCCGCACACATAAGCCATATTTTCGATGGCACGGGCAGCCAACAGTGTTTTCCAGACGTGAGCCCTCGATGCCGGCCAGTTGGCGGTGTATATCAGCAGGTCGTAGCCGTTACCCACATTTCGTGCCCATACGGGGAAGCGCAGGTCGTAACAGATCAGCAGCCGGATGTTCCATCCGCGATAGGGGACGATGAGCGGTTTGTTGCCCGGTAAAAAGCTGTTTCCCTCTTCTCCGATTCTGTACAAGTGGCGTTTATCGTAAAAAAATGCCTCGTTTTCGGGTGTGATGAAAAATCCCCGGTTGTAGAAGTTGCCGCTTTCTTCGGCGATAAAGCTGCCTGCAACAGCCATATTGAAAGCGGTAGCCCACCGGTGAAGGCACTGCATCGTTTCGCCCGACATGGGTTCTGCCAGCTGTCGGCTGTTCATGCTGAATCCGGTAGTGAACATTTCGGGTAAGACGGCAATATCAGTTTTTCCTTGCAGGCTTCCCAGTAATTTTTCAGCGTATTCCAGGTTCTTCTCCTTGTTTTCCCATGCCATGTTGAATTGCAGGGCAGAGACGCGTAAATCGTTCATAAATATACAGTTTAAGAGTATAACAACAAAGCGGAAAAATGTATGTTTTTCATTTTCCGCTTTGTCTCATTTCTTTATCTTTATTACTTATTCTATGGCGAAAAGTTCCGGGAACCGGCCTCGTTTGTCCCGGTAGAACGCCTTGATCTCTTTCAAGTCGGCCTCTTCGTTGCCGGTAGGGTAAAAAATCCGGGTGAGCCCGATCTCTTTTTTCCCATAGTCCAGATATGCCAATACGATGGGGACTTCGGCTTTCAAGGAGATATAGTAGAAGCCCATTTTCCAGTTCGGATTTCTTTTCCGGGTAGCTTCGGGCGTGATGGCAACGCTGAATCGTTCGTGGGTTTTGTATTGTTGGGCAATTTGTTCTACCAGGTCGGTTTTTCGGCTTCGGTCAACGGGTATTCCTCCCATGGAGCTGAATATCCGGTTGAAGGGGAAGAAAAACCAATCTTTTTTTATCAAGAATCCGGCAAATCTCCCGATAGAGAGATAGGCCAGTTTACCCAATATAAAATCCCAATTACTGGTGTGCGGGGCTACGCAGATGACACATTTGTTTAAGTCGGGGATGGTGCATATCACTTTCCATCCGGAGATATGCAGGATAAACCGGCTGAGCGTTTCTTTTATTTTCCCCACTCCAGATTAGCTTTTTTGTTTGGCCGGGTTTCTCAACTGTTCCAGTTCGTCGATGATTTCCCCGATAGTCTTGTCCAAATCGGCAATCAGCTTTTCGTAATATTTTTTGACCAGTTTCGGATTTTCTTTTCCGTCGGTATGGTTGATACGGCTGGCGAACTCTTCTTGTGTTTTGGCAATTTTGTCTAATAAAGCATCTGCCTGTTGTACGTCAACCTCTTTTTCGTAGAATTTAATAAAGAGACATTCCGAATATAACTCGTTTGTGATAAAATTCAGCTCTTTTTTCAGGTCTCGTTTGTTTGCCATAATTTAAAATTTTTAGGAATAAATTCTATGTACAGCAAAAGTACGGATTTTCATCGAGAAACCGAACGAAAAAAAGGTATAATTCTTGTCGGGAATGTTTAAATGTGTTTCCTCTTTTTTTGTATAAAATAAATGAGGAGGAGAATACGATTGTTTCTTTCTATCTGTCGGGGTTGCCGATCGGGATTCACCCTCTTGCCACGTTATACGTGATTTCTCAGAATAAACACGTATATTTGTACACATTTCAAAATAATAGATGTAAAGACATAGATTTTATTGTATATGGCAGACGACAAGAAAGTAATTTTTTCCATGGTAGGGGTCAGTAAGACCTATCCTCCCCAGAAACAGGTATTGAAGAATATCTATTTATCCTTTTTTTACGGGGCCAAGATCGGTATAATCGGGTTGAACGGTTCCGGTAAGTCAACGTTGTTGAAAATCATTGCCGGGTTGGATAAGTCGTACCAGGGAGAGGTGGTATTCTCTCCCGGATATTCGGTCGGGTATTTGGAACAGGAGCCTCATCTGGATGATGAAAAAACGGTCAAGGAGGTCGTTCAGGAAGGTGTTCAGGGGGTACTCGATATTTTGGCCGAATACGAAGCTGTCAATTTGAAATTCGGCGATCCCGAGGTCCTGGAAGACCCCGACAAGATGGATGCTTTGATTGCCCGTCAAGCCGAATTGCAGGATAAGATAGATGCGACCGATGCCTGGAACATCGATACCAAGTTGGAGCGGGCCATGGATGCGTTGCGTTGTCCTCCCGAAGACCAGCTGGTGAAATACCTTTCGGGCGGAGAACGCCGTCGGGTAGCTCTTTGCCGGTTGCTGTTGCAGCAACCCGACATCCTGTTGCTCGACGAGCCCACCAACCACCTGGATGCCGAGTCTATCGACTGGTTGGAACAGCATTTGCAACAATATGCCGGTACGGTCATCGCCATTACACACGACCGCTATTTCCTCGACCACGTTGCCGGGTGGATTCTCGAACTCGACCGGGGCGAAGGGATTCCCTGGAAAGGAAACTACTCCTCCTGGTTGGAGCAAAAAACCAAACGTTTGGAGTTGGAAGAGAAACAGGCCAGCAAGCGGCGTAAAACCCTCGAACGCGAGTTGGAGTGGGTTCGGATGGCCCCTTCGGCCCGCCATGCCAAGGGTAAAGCACGTTTGAATTCATACGACAAGCTGTTGAACGAAGACCAGAAAGAGCGGGAAGAGCGGTTGGAGATATTCATCCCCAACGGGCCCCGTTTAGGCAATAAGGTGATAGAGGCCATTCACGTCTCCAAGGCTTACGGCGATAAATTGCTGTTCGACGATTTGAATTTCATGTTGCCGCCCAACGGCATTGTCGGCGTTATCGGGCCCAACGGCGCCGGAAAGACCACCCTGTTTAAACTCATTATGGGGATGGAGCAGTGCGATAAGGGCGTTTTCGAGGTGGGCGAAACGGTCAAGACGGCCTATGTCGATCAGTCGCACAAGGACATCGACCCGAAGAAGAGCGTATATCAAGTTATTTCCGGCGGACAGGAGACCATCCGGATGGGAGGGAAAGAGTTGAATGCCAGAGCCTACCTGTCGCGTTTCAATTTTACCGGTGCCGATCAGGAAAAACTGTGCGGCGTCCTCTCCGGAGGTGAACGTAACCGGTTGCACCTGGCCATGGCGTTGAAAGAGGAGGGGAATGTGCTGTTGCTCGACGAACCTACCAACGACATCGACGTAAACACCCTGCGGGCTCTCGAAGAGGGGTTGGAGAATTTTGCCGGATGTGCCGTCATTATTTCGCACGACCGTTGGTTCCTGGATCGTATTTGTACCCATATCCTGGCGTTTGAAGGCGATTCGGAGGTCTTTTATTTCGAGGGCTCCTATTCCGAGTATGAAGAGAATAAACGGAAGCGCCTGGGCCATGTAGAGCCCAAACGCGTACGTTACCGCAAGTTGATAAACGACTGATTCGATAACGACTCTATGGAAATGAATCGGGATATGGAGAAAAGTCCGGATTCCTCTTTTTGACGACGATATAAGGTTTTTCCGTAGGAAGAATGCAAAGAGAAGCCTTTCGTTTGAGGGCTATGTTTCCGTCAGTTTGACAAAAAACAAGGTTTAAAACTTGCGATTCATAAAAAAAAAGATATTTTTTCTTACAGAATATTTTGTCGATACGACTAAACTGTTTAAATTTGCATCGAATTTTTCAGAATAAAGCATTTGACTAATGATTAGCGCTCAACTACATCTAAATAGCCTTTCTGTTATGTTAGCTCTCAACGTCGTCGTGGTCGGGGAGGGAGAAAGGTATGTAGCTGCTTTATGAGATAAATAAAGGATTATATAGTGGTAAAGACCTTTCTCCCGATGTTAGTGAGAAGGTCTTTTCGCTTTTAAATAAGTAGAGATTAATTTATAGTGCGATATGAAAAATCAATTACGCAGTTCGTTCAGTACGCAAGGACGCCGGATGGCCGGAGCTCGTGCTTTGTGGCGTGCAAACGGCATGAAAGAAAATCAGTTGGGGAAACCTATTATAGCCGTTGTCAATTCGTTTACGCAATTTGTACCGGGCCATGTGCATCTGCACCAGATTGGTCAGCAGGTAAAAGCCGAAATAGAAAAACTGGGTTGCTTTGCCGCCGAGTTCAACACCATTGCCATAGACGATGGTATCGCCATGGGACACGATGGGATGCTCTATTCCTTGCCTTCGCGCGATTTGATAGCCGATAGCGTAGAGTATATGGTCAATGCCCACAAAGCCGACGCGATGGTGTGCATCAGTAACTGCGACAAGATAACTCCGGGTATGTTGATGGCCGCCATGCGGTTGAACATTCCCGCCGTATTCGTTTCCGGAGGTCCGATGGAAGCGGGTAACTACAACGGACGTTCGCTCGATTTGATTGATACGATGATTGATTCGGCCGATACAACGATACCGGACGAGCAGATCGCCCATATCGAGAATGCAGCCTGTCCTACCTGTGGGTGTTGTTCCGGGATGTTTACCGCAAATTCGATGAACTGTCTGAACGAGGCTCTGGGATTGGCATTGCCCGGAAACGGGACGATTGTGGCCACCCATGAAAACCGCCGGCAACTCTTCAAAGACGCAGCTGCGCTGATTGTAAAGAATACCTATAAATATTACGAAGAGGGAGACGACAGCGTTCTTCCCCGCAGTATTGCCACCCGGGCGGCCTTCCTCAACTCCATGACGTTGGACATTGCCATGGGCGGTTCTACCAATACCGTGTTACATTTGTTGGCCATAGCACAGGAAGCAGGTGTCGATTTCCGGATGGACGACATCGATATGTTGTCGCGGCGTGTGCCGTGTTTGTGCAAGGTTGCTCCCAACACCAACAAATACCACGTACAGGAGGTGAACCGTGCCGGTGGGATTATCGCTATCCTCGACGAGTTGAACAAAGGCGGGTTGGTCGATACCACCGTCCATCGGGTGGACGGCATGACACTGGCCGAGGCGATTGACCGGTACAGCATAACCAGCCCGAATGTCTGCCCGGAAGCGATACAAAAATACAAAAGTGCCGCCGGCGGGAAGTTCAATCTGGAATTGGGTTCTCAAAACGCCTATTATCAAGAGCTGGATACCGACCGGGCCGGAGGATGTATCCGCGATCTCCATCACGCTTATTCCAAAGATGGCGGATTGGCCGTTCTGAAAGGTAACATCGCCCAGGACGGTTGCGTGGTAAAAACGGCCGGTGTAGATGAAAGTATCTGGAAATTTGCCGGACCGGCCAAAGTCTTTACCTCACAGGAAGCAGCCTGCGAAGGGATTCTGGGCGGGAAAGTGGTGAGCGGCGATGTGGTTGTTATCACCCACGAAGGGCCCAAAGGAGGTCCCGGTATGCAGGAGATGCTTTATCCCACTTCGTATATCAAGTCAAAACATTTGGGGAAAGAGTGCGCGCTTATTACGGACGGGCGCTTTTCGGGCGGAACCTCGGGTTTGTCCATCGGGCACATATCCCCCGAAGCCGCAGCCGGTGGCAACATCGGTTTGGTACAGGAGGGCGACATCATTGAGATCGACATCCCGGCTCGTACCATCCGTGTCCGCCTGAGCGACGAGGAGCTGGCGCAGCGCCGTACCGCCGAAGAGGCTCGCGGGAAAGAGGCCTTTACCCCGCAAGGGCGCGACCGTTACGTCTCAAAAGCCTTGAAGGCCTATGCCAACATGGTCAGCTCAGCCGATAAAGGCGCCGTAAGAATCATCGAGTAATTAAAAAGAAAGGAAAAGAGAATATGTCGAAACAGAAAATCAGTGGTTCGGACGCATTGATCCTCTCCCTGTTGGAGGAGGGCGTAACCACGATATTCGGATATCCGGGGGGACAGATCATCCCGGTGTTCGATCGCTTGTATGATTACAAAGATAGGTTGCATCATATTTTGGTTCGCCACGAACAAGGAGCTACACACGCCGCACAGGGATATGCCCGTGTATCCGGGAAAGTGGGAGTAGCCCTGTTTACCTCCGGTCCGGCGGCCACCAATGCCGTAACCGGATTGGCCGATGCCATGATGGACAGTACCCCCATTGTGGTCATTACCGGGCAAGTCCCTTCACCCATGCTGGGGACGGATGCCTTTCAAGAGACCGATGTGATGGGGATTACGTTGCCTATCACCAAGTGGGCTTACCAGATTCGCCGTCCCGAAGAGATAGCCGGAGCCGTTGCCCGGGCCTTTTACATTGCCCGTACGGGCCGTCCCGGTCCGGTAGTGCTCGACCTGACCAAGGATGCCCAGGTGGGATTGACCGAGTTTGCGTATAAAAAATGCAACTATATCCGCAGCTATACCCCTGTACCCAAAATAGAAGAGAGCCAGATAGACAAGGCTGCCGAGCTTATCAACCAGGCAAAAAAACCGTTGATGCTTATCGGCCAGGGCGTCGTATTGGGCAATGCCGAAAAAGAGGCGATGGCCGTAGCCGAAAAAACCGGTATCCCCATGGCTGCCACTTTGCTCGGTTTGTCAGCTCTTCCTTCCGATTATCCTCTGTATAAGGGGATGTTGGGGATGCACGGTAACATCGGACCCAACATCAAGACCAACGAGTGCGACGTATTGATTGCCGTTGGGATGCGTTTCGACGACCGGGTTACGGGCGATTTGAATTCCTATGCCAAGCAGGCCAAGATTATCCATCTCGACATAGACGCTTCCGAGTTCAACAAGAATGTCAAGGTGGATGTAACCGTACTGGGCGATGCCAAGCAATCTTTGACGGCGTTGCTCGACAAAGTAGAACCCAATAACCACCAAGCCTGGATAGACTCCTTTACCCCGTGCGAACAAACCGAACTCGAAAAGGTGATTATTCCCGAGATAGCCCCTCAAAGCGGTTTGTTGAAAATGGGCGAGGTGGTTCGGCGTGTATCGGAAGCATCCGGTAACAAAGCCATCCTGGTAACCGATGTGGGGCAGAACCAGATGTTCGGGGCCCGTTATTTCAAATTTACCCAAACGCGCAGCATCGTAACCTCGGGCGGATTGGGTACCATGGGATTCGGCCTGCCCGCTGCCATTGGTGCCAAGTTTGCCGCTCCGGAGCGAACCGTCTGTCTGTTTTGCGGCGACGGAGGGTTGCAAATGACGATACAGGAGCTGGGTACGATTTTGGAAACCGGTGTGGGTGTAAAGATTATTTTGCTGAACAACAACTACCTGGGGATGGTCCGCCAGTGGCAACAACTGTTCTTCCACCAGCGTTATTCTGAAACCTCCATGGTCAACCCCGATTTTGTCGTGTTGGCATCTGCCTATGGCATCAAAAGCCGTCGGGTAGAGAAACGCGAAGAGCTGGATGCCGCCATCGCCGAAATGTTCTCGGACGATGCCTCCTTCTTGTTGGATGTTTGCGTAGAAGAGTCCGGGCTGGTATTCCCGATGGTTCCCGCAGGCGGGTGCGTATCGGACATTATGTTGAATCCTTCTGAAAAATATTAAACAGCATTATGGATAAAAAATTATATACGGTTACGGCCTATTCGGAAAACCAGGTAGGGTTGTTGAACCAGATTGCTACCATTTTTACCCGCCGCCGGCTCAACATCGAAAGTTTGTCGGTGTCGGCCTCGGCCATCGAAGGGGTACACAAGTTTACCATCACCACGTACAGCGACGAAGAGACGGTCAGCAAACTGGTCAAGCAGATCGAGAAAAAAGTAGATGTCCTGCGGTCGTTCTATTATTTGGACGATGAGATCATATACCAGGAGGTGGCGCTTTACAAGGTGCCGACCAAAAAATTGATGGAGGACAACCGCATTGAAGAGATTGTCCGTTCGCACAGTGCCCGTATTTTGGAAGTCAATCCCGATTTTACGGTGATCGAAAAGTCGGGACACTCCGACGAGACGCAGCGCCTGTTTGAAGAGCTGAGTAAAATAGAGGTCCGCCAATTTGTTCGTTCCGGACGGGTGGCCATCACCAAATCGCCCGTAGAGCATGTCAGCATCTTCCTGCAACAGCAGGAAGACCGTCGTTTGAGTATCGACGATTGAACCTCCGAAATCATGGAAAAGACCGCTCGTTTCACCTATTATATCCAGGCCTCCCAGGGAAATGCCCAGGGAGAGCTCTCCTTGTCGCAACTGGTTAAGTGGATGCTCGATGCCGCTACCTCGCACGCCGAATCGTGGGGAGTAGGATACAGTACCCTCATCCAGGAGAACCGTGTATGGGTATTGGCCCGCCTGGGAGTGGAGATGGATCGCTTCCCGGTCATAGGCGATACCCTTGTCATCGAGACGTGGGTCGAAGGGTACAACCCCCATTTTTCTGCCCGTAATTTCTGCTTTACCGATTTGTCTGGCTCCGTTCTGGGATATGCCCGCACCATTTGGTCGGTCATAGATGTGGAAACCCGGCACTCTGTCGATCTGGGAGAGTTCTGCGATATGAACCGTTTCGTTGCCGATAAAGCCTGCCCGATGTCGCCGCTGGCCAAAATACGCGATTTTTCCGAAGGGGAGGTTGCCGTTCGACCGGTACGGTACAGCGATATAGATTTAAACCGCCATGTAAACAGTGTAAAATACATCGAATATATGCAGGATGTATTTCCGCTGCAAACATACGATACGGATCGGATTGCCCGGTTTGAAATAAATTATATCAATGAAGCGCGTTACGGTATGAATCTAAAACTATTTAACGCTAAAAAATTACAAAATGAATATTTTTTGGCGATAAAAAATGAAGAAAATGAGACTATGTGCAGAGGAAAAGTTATCTTTGCACCTCGAAAAGAGAAAGAATCAATGTTTAACCAACAATAAAAAAGAAAATGGCAATAATTAATTTTGGCGGAGTGGACGAAAATGTCGTAACCCTCGAAGAATTTCCGTTGGAAAAAGCAAGAGAAGTACTGAAAAACGAAACGATAGCCGTCATTGGTTATGGCGTGCAAGGACCTGGCCAGAGCCTCAACCTGAGAGACAACGGTTTCAACGTCATCGTAGGCCAACGCAAGGGCGGAAAAACGTGGGACAAGGCCGTTGCCGACGGATGGGTTCCGGGCGAAACGCTTTTTGAAATAGAAGAGGCTTGCCAACGAGGTACCATTATCCAATACCTGCTCTCCGATGCAGCTCAAATCGAAGTTTGGCCCCGCATCAAACAATACCTGACACCGGGTAAGGCCCTTTACTTTTCACACGGTTTCGGTATCACCTATAAAGAACGTACCGGTATCATTCCTCCGGCAGACATCGATGTTATCATGGTGGCTCCCAAGGGATCGGGTACATCGCTCCGTCGTATGTTCCTGCAAGGACGTGGCTTGAATTCCAGCTATGCTATTTTCCAGGATGCTACCGGACGCGCCAAAGACCGCGTTATCGCACTGGGTATCGGCGTAGGCTCAGGATACCTGTTTGAAACTACCTTTAAAAGAGAAGTTTATTCAGACCTGACCGGCGAACGCGGTACGTTGATGGGTGCTATACAAGGGTTGTTGCTGGCCCAATACGAAACGTTGCGCGAACATGGACATACCCCCTCGGAAGCCTTTAATGAAACCGTTGAAGAGCTGACGCAGTCGTTGATGCCGCTCTTCGCAGAAAAAGGGATGGACTGGATGTATGCCAACTGTTCTACCACCGCACAACGCGGAGCGTTGGATTGGATGGGCCCCTTCCACGATGCCACCAAACCCGTATTTGAAAAATTGTACAACGAAGTAGCTTGCGGTAACGAAGCACAACGCTCTATCGACACCAACAGTAAACCCAATTACCGCGAAGGATTGGAAAAAGAGTTGGCCGCTTTGCGTGAAAGCGAAATGTGGCGTGCCGGAGCCGTTGTCCGCAAACTTCGTCCCGAAAACAATTAATCTGTTGTAAGAACAAATTATCTGTTTTTTCATATTATTTTTTAGCCCTGTCGTTCTTTTCGGCAGGGCTTTTTTTGTGTCTCGTTAAATTGGGGCTACTTCATGAACAATCCTTTCGGGAATCACGTTTACATAGCAGTAAAAGGTTTCCGGTATGAAAACATGGATAGAACGGGTAGGTGTCTTGCTCTATAAGACACCCCGAAACAAGATAACCTCTTCTACACGGTTCAAGGAGCTGGAAGAGTGGAATCTCTGGTTTGCATCATCGCTGTTGACCAGTATAAAAGAAGAGTACGACGTACAACTGAATGGCTCCGATTTGCAGCGTGCAGAGACTTTTGGCGATCTGTTTGGTATCATAGAGACATATAACATCATCTTCCCTTCCCTGCCTGCCGTTTTTCAAATAAAGGCAGGTCCGGCCGGAGAGAAGCAGAACTTTATAAAAAAAAAGGCCGATGATTGACCTATCCCCAGCACAAACGATTTTAACTGCCAGTCAATCCCCGGCAGTATCGGTCATTGTGTATATCCGGCAGAATGATCCGGTTTTTTTAGAACGTAGCCTGGTCAGTATTTTATCGCAGCAGACCGATTTCCCGTTTGATGTTATCCTTTTGGGCGATTTCCTGACCGCAGAAGCCGTAGAAGACATCGGGCGGGAGTATGCCGCCATCTACCCTGAAAAAGTTTCATTTTATCCGTTTCCCCGCCGGGTAGGATATGTGCCGTTTTTCCCGTATGACGTAACGGTTTCCTCTCCCTATGTCGTTTTGTGCAGCGATAAGGAGCTATGGCCCGATACCGGGAAGTTGCAGGAACAGTACGATTTTTTACAGACGCATCCCGCGTATGCCGTTTGTCTGCACCGGATAACCTTTTTGTACGGCGATGGCGATATGTCGGCCAGCTCGTACGATTGGTTCGGGCGGGATACCCTCTTTTCTGTCGGGGAGCTATCCCGGTTGCTGTTGTATCGGTCGGCCATGTTCCGGATAAAACAATATCCCTATCACATTCATTTCATGGTATATCAGAAAGAGGGCATCGGCCTGTTTACCCGGCAGGTGGTATCCGGCAGGTTGAAAATCCTGCCCGAAACGGTTTCCGACGTTTTGTTGGATGTCGGTGAACGCATAGAGGCGGTGAATCGTCGCATGAAGATATATCGTATTTATTCAAAATAAATCATTATGTGTGGAATAGCAGGAGTGGTAGGAGAGGTGAATGAGATGAATCTTGTGTTATCCCGGATGGCCAAAGCGCAGGCACACAGGGGAACCGATACCAGACTTCTGTGGTCCGAGATGTTTGTTGACTCCCAGATCGGGTTGGCCCATAACCGGATGAAGATAACCGACCTGTCTGACGATTCCAACCAACCCTTTACCGATAAAGAGACTGGTTTGACCATTGTGCTGGATGGAAAGATATTTAATTACAAGGCCCTGCGTACTCAACTTAAAAAGTATTATACCTTTACCTCCGAAGGGCATGCCGAGGTATTGTTGAAGGCCTATCACCGTTGGGGTTATTCGTGCCTGTCCAAACTGATCGGCATATTTGCCTTTGCCATATACGACCGTTCCGGACGTTACCTCTTTTTGGCGCGCGACCGTTTCGGAGTCAAGCCGCTCTATTTCTCGATACAACGGGGCAACCTCTATTTTGCTTCGGAGATCAAGGCGTTGTTTGCCGCAGGCATATACCGCCGTCCATCGTCTGTGGCGTGGGCCAACTATTTTGTATATTCCTCTTACGGTATGCCGTATGAGACGTTTTGGGAAAATATTTATCAGCTTCCGGCAGGACATACGCTCTATTTCGATGGCTATTCGCTCGATGTCAAACGGTGGTATGCCTTTGAAGAAGAGGTCAAGAAAAACGATCCTCCCGGCTCAGAACGGGAAATGATAGACCGGTATGTAGCGTTGCTCGAAGAGAGTGTTCGGTATAATCTGGATGCCGATGTTCCGGTAGGCATCAATCTTTCCGGAGGTTTTGATTCCTCCTTGCTTTTGGCGATGGTGCATAAACTCAGGAGACGGATACCGGTAAATACCTATTCGTTTTACTTGGGACGGAAACAAAACACCGAAGTGTTGTGGGCAGACGAAATGCTGGCTCACACCCATTATCGGTTTGAGCCGGTAGAGATGTCGCTTAAAATGGTCATGAAAGAGGCCCGGCGGATTATTCGGATGCAAGATGAACCCTTCGACGGACTTTCTTCGTTGGCCTATGCCCGGTTGTTCCGGCACGCCCACAAGCGGGGCTCCATTGTCCTTTGCGACGGGCATGGGTTAGACGAGGTCTGGTCGGTCAATTTGCGTTCGTCTGTTTGTGGCAGCTCTTTTGCCCGGGTATTGTCAACCTTGTCTCCTGATTTGGCATCCCTCTCTTGTCCGCCCGAATATTCGGCGCCATTTTCTACCCCGGAGGCCAATAACCGGTATGTATCTCTTTTTTATACTACTTTGCCGGCACGGTTGAGGTTTAACGATCGGGTCAGTATGGCCTATTCCACCGAATTGCGAAAGCCCTTTTTAGACCATCGGTTGGTAGAGTATGCTTTTGCCCTGCCTGAAACATTGAAGGTTCGCAATCGTACAGACAAATGGCTTCCCCGCCAGGTAGCCGCTTCGTTGCTTCCGGATAATATCCGGCTGGCGCCGACCGGTGTGGAGAAAACGAATACTTCCAGGCAGTGGTTGGTCGGGGATTTGTCCGGATGGGTAGAAAATACGGTGGATGATTTACAACGCAGTTCCGTCTCCGATTGGTTTAATTTTCCCGAGCTGAAAAATATCTGGCAAAATTTTCAGCAAGGGATGGCCGATGAAACCGGAATTATTTGGAAATGGATCAATCTGAATATGCTGTTGCTGAAAAATAGATGAACGGCGACGCAGCGTATAAGTTAAAAATAACATCTGATTAAAAGATGGGAAATTAAAAATAAAATTGTGTATGAGAAAAATCGTTGTATGGATGTTTGTATCCATTCTGGCGGTAAGCCTTGGCTGCAAAGGAAAAAGTGTAAAGTTGGATAGCTCAGAGCTGTTGGGCTCGTGGAACGTAATAGAATTGAAAGTTGCAGGCAGTTCTGTCAAGATGCCCGAACGGGAACCTGTGTTGATCTTTTCGGACAGTAACCGTATATCAGGATTTGCCGGATGTAACCAATTTTTTGGTACGTATCAGGTCAAAGATGGGAAATTGCAGATACAACCGGGTGGTATGACGATGGCCTTTTGCCCGGATATGGAGTTTGAGAGTTTGTTTATGAATACGCTGGCCACCGTTTCCCAGGCGCGTATTTATGATTCGCAGTTGGAATTGTCCAGCCCTTCCGGCGATACCGTTCTGGTATTTTCGGCATTTCAGAGTGTCGGAGTAGCAGAAGGAGAAAATGGCTGTAACAAGGCTGCCGGTTATACTTGGTCGGATGTCAAAGGAGAGTGTATCCGCCTTTTCGATTCAGGCATCCGGTTGAACCCCATTATTCAGGATACGACCTCGGCGGTATTCTCGGCGTTTCTTGTTTTTTCTCCCGACTCTTTGCAGGTCGAACTCTTTTTACCCAATGAGCAGGGACACCCGATATTGGACAGGCGCGAATTGCCCGACGGAACATTTGCTTGGAACCAACTGGATGACGATACGCCCAATGTACGCCGAATCGATGGCTCGTGGACGGTTTCCCGTAGAGGGGTGCTCCTGTATCAGGAGGACAAACCCATACACGCGGTTTATGTGGGGGGAGATGGAAAAACTCGCCGATTGTATCAGGTAGAAGCGACCTTCTATCCGGGGGACGAAAAGGTTGTCGTGCAATATGACGACCAAACGTTCGAGTTGCCTCAACAAATCTCCGGATCGGGCTTCCGGTATGAGGCGGGAGGCGTCTCTTTGATGGGGAAAGGGCAGGAGGCAACGTTAATTTTGGGCGATAGTTTGACGTTGACCCTGACAGAAAGAGAGTAATAGAATAACATTTTCTATCAAACAGAAGCCGGGGCTGCGGAAAAAAGATTTGCAGCCCCGGCTTCTGTTTGATAAAGCGTTGTTCAATGTATGTTCAGCATCGTTTCGTTAAAAAGAAACCGAAACCGTTTCGTAGTTGGATTGCGGGATGTCATATCCGTCCCGGCGTGCTTTGATACGCGTTTCGCGCATTTCCTTTTGCGCCTTTCTCAGGTTCTGTTTCATTCCCGTGTAACTGACTGCTCCCCATGTGCCGTTGGCAGAACCTCGAACATCTTCTCCATCCTTTTTTTCTCTTGTCCCTAACAAAGTAAGGCTTTCGTAACAGGATTTCGCATTCCGTTCCCAGCGGTCGTAAATGGATTTATAGGTTTCGTACGGGAGTTTGTTATTATCGGAAGCGGATGAAACGGTTTGCACATCGCCGTTATCGGCAGCGTATGCAGCCGCAGTGTAGTCGTTGTTGGTATTGATGGGAGTCGTACCGGAATTGGCGGATATGGCTTGTCCTACTTCGGCGATGGCTTGCCCGATCTGTTGAATCATTTCCAGCCGGCGGGCGCGGTTGATATTTTTGAGATTCTCTGCGGCATTTGCATTACCCAAGGCTTGTGCCTTTTGGTAATAGGCAATGGCGTTTTCTTCGTCGTTGAGCGTCATATAGAGGGCTCCTACATTATTCAATACAGTTCCTCGGTCGCTGTTGCTTTCGCATAAGGATAAACACAGCATATAACGGTCGTATTTTTGTTGGGCCTCCTGGTCCGGGGTATCGTAAGCAATCTGGAATGCTTGGTCCACGATGCGCGGATTCTCCTGTCCGTCGGCCGAGAGGGTGGTGGTAAATCCTGCCAGTTTTGCCGTAATCTGGTCGTTGGAGGTATAGTTATCTATATCGTCGTATCCTCTTGAAGAGACCACTTTCCCGGTAGCGGCATTTATCAGGAAATATTTTCCCTCTTTCAGGGCTACGCCGGTCTGGTTGTTGGGCAGGAAAATCGAGGAGTATTCGATGGGAGTTAAAATTGATCCGGAAACGCTCATTAATCCCGACTCTTCTCCTTTTTGTGCTAAGAGAATGTGGTTGCCATCTTCGGATACCCGCCAGATATTGATGTCGTCATATTCGCATTTTACGATTTCCGTTCCCATGGCATCGGCGATACCCATCTTCCCGAGGGTGTCGGTAAGCAGGTACGAAAATCCGAGAGGAATAATTTCCGTGTAGGCTGTGCCTACTTGCTGGTCGCCGTTGAAAAATGCCATACGGCCCGTACTTTTTGTTTCATCGGAACTTTTCTGACCTTTCCCCTTTGATTGTTTTTTCGAGGAGGCGGCCGGTTTCAACTCTTTGACAGCCAGTATTCCTCCCGATACGGAGATGTTTTCCAAAGTTTGGGGATGTACCTCTGCCAACTGGCTGTTGGCTGTTGCGATTTCGGTATATGGAGGGATCAGTCGATCGGCTACCGACTGTTTGAATGTCTCGAAGTTGGTGGTAAACAGGGGAAGGAAAGCCTTCTTATAATACCGGGAGGTACCTTTGTAAAGTTTATAGCTGTCTTTGAAGGTACAGGGGACCACGGTATTCCCCAATAGGTCGAGCACGCCGAATTTACCGGTTGAGGCATCTTTGGCTTTCAGAATCCATTGAAAGTGATCGGAGGTGATATTATCTTTATCGCATTTTTTGTATCCGATGGCATAGTAGTAGTCTTCGGTATGCAGTTCGGAATAGTTGGCCGGGATGACATCGTTACCCTTAACATCGCAAATCCCTTTTTTCCCGTTTTCCGAGAACCAGAAAAAGAATACCTCTCTTGCTGGATTCCCGGGGAGTTGCATATTCGATAAAGCCAGGCTCTCAAATTTTCGATTGGAGATATGGTTGAAATTGGCATCCAGAATATAGTATGATCCGTCGCTCTCTTTCCCCCAATATAGGTCGCCGGAACGTTTCAGGTCTGCAAAATCGGGCGAAATTTTTTTCTCGTTCAGGTCTATGGCATAGAAGGTATCGCCCTCCTTTACAATGGCAATTCCGTGGAAGAAGCTGGTGGCATCGTCGTAACGGGGTTGAATGACAAATCCCCCGGAAGTGTTGATGTATCCGTATTTCCCTTGATAGCGAACCAGTGCAACCGGGTTGTTCATACTTAAAAAAGAGTAGGCAAAATCGTAAATCGGGGGGATTACCCATTGCGTGCTACCCTCTTCTACATAGCCGTACTTGTCGTTTCCATCCGATTTACTTCTTAATGACTGGGCCTGACTGGGGGATGTGTAGCAGAAAGAGAGAGTGCAGGCCACCAAGATGATCCGGATTGCTTGTGTAGATAATCCTTTTCCGGATCGGAAAGGAGACAATGAAAATTTCATAATGGATGCTGTTTGAGTTCTCTTGTTTTTATTCCGGGTAGTTTGTATCTCGTTTTTATGAAAAACGAATTTATCTTATTTTATAAGATAAAACCTTAAAACAATACAAAGGTATAAGTTTTATTTGAGAAAACTCAGGTTGTTTTTCCCTTTTATTAAAAAATAGAGCGGATGTTTTCAGAAAAATTATCGGATTTTGTCTTTTTGGTAAAGCGCATCGACCATCCGTTTATAATAGGTATAAAGATCATCCCAACGATAATACGGTTGTATGTCGGATGTAACGGGAAGGAATACCTCTTGTTCGTTGAGTAGAACCTTTACGATTGTTTCGTTCGAGGCATTGCGGTAAAATATCCATTGGATATTTGCCGCCATGGGAGCGATGCCGAAATCTTGCCAAGAGGTTGCCACTTGTTGAGGATTGTCTATTCGGGCCGAGGCTTGTGGGATACCCAACAATGCCGCAAAGGGAATCAGTGTTTCGGCGTGGGCGAATCTGATATCTGCACATATCCCGTCGGTCTCGATGGCCTGTTTAGCCGTGATCAGGAAATCTTCCAACAAGGGGGCGGCAATATCTACCGGCACTCCTTGTCCGATGGTCGAGGGCCCTTTGAGCAGGTATTGCCTGAGATTACTGTTCTCCCAGAGACGTCGGGCATCCTGTATCGGAAAAATATCCTCCATCGGGAACTCGATGTTCATGTCCGGAAGAATGGCATAGATTTGAAAAAGTTTGTTTGAAAAATCTATCAGGGAGTTGTCCGGTACGGCAAATCCAGGTACGAAAAGAGCCTTTTGTACCTGTGTTACCGGAGTATTTTGCTGGACGAAGGGATTATATACCTTTCCCCATCCACCTCTCTCCTTGTACACAAGATAAGCCGCGTTACAATCGAAAAAGCGTAAAATGGAGTCGAACTTTGTCCCGGATTCGCTGTGGATGATCAAGCTCGGATTCAGGCTTTTCAATTCAGCGGTAAAACTCTCCATGCTTTCGATACAGCGGTGTACGCTGGTTGAGATGCTGAAAATAGTCATGGAGTCGCCCTGTATCGGGTCGAAAACAGCGGGATAGTTGGTTATCATCCGGCGGGCAATGTTGCGTTGTTCCTCTTTTCCCAATGCGGTAAGTTTTCCCCATTTATTCTCCGATTGGACGGAAAGTTCAGTTAAAAAAGAGTCGATCTCCAACCCTCTCTCGGTCAGCATATTTTGTTGTTTTGCGTTGTGGAGAATCTTCAAAACAGGTGTTATTTTGGATGCAGAGCTTAGATACCGAGCCCCATGTCGTCCCAAATGGTTGATGTAAAACGGGGAGTATCCGGCCGGTGGAGCGCTCTGTTTCCTTTGTTGGTAGGCGTATGGCATGGCCGTACCGGAACATTGCCGCCGCGATATGCGTTCAATCGGGACATCGGTTTGTGCCAAGGGTTGAGAAAAGAGGGGCATTCCCAACAGGCAACAAAGAAAAAGAAACGTTATCCCTAAATATTTTTTTGTATGTTTCATCAGATTACCCATTGTTTGATAAATCGGTTATAATCGGGAAAAAACAGGAGCCGTTTTTCTATCCAACCGTAAATATAAACAAAATCCGAACGAAAAAAGATTTATTTTTGCCTTTTAGAATTAAACCAACTATCGGATTTTTTGTCAAATATCCTGATATTAATATGTGAAATATTAAAATAAGAAGTAGGAACAGCTGATTTTTCAAAAAAATTTATGGAACAAAATGTAACTCTTTCAGATCCAGCGCATCGAATTAAGATGATAGATGCTTTAAGGGGATTTGCCTTACTGGGTATCTTGCTGGTACACATCCATCAACATTATGGAATATTTTCATTCGGCATGATGGGGCAAGGAGAGGAATCCTCTTTCCCGATGTTCGACTCTGCCGTACAGTGGTTGTCTCAGGTAATGACTGGGAAATTTATCAATATTTTTGCCTTTTTGTTCGGATTGAGTTTTTTCATTCAAATGGATAGGGCATCCCAAAGAGGAGAAAATTTTAGCAAGCGTTTTTTGTGGCGTATGTTGCTTCTTTTCGTTATAGGGATCATAAGCGACTGTTTTTATCCAGGAGACGTATTGGCTATTTATGCTGTTCTGGGAATGATTGTTCTCTTTTTGTTCCGATTTAAGAGCAAAATATTGATGCTTATAGTGGCCCTGTTGTTGTTAGGTGTGCCCCGAATGCTGATCTCTGGGTATGAAGCAGTAACAAAAACAGAACAGGCTGAAAATGAACAAAATATGCCCAATTTCGGGGCTCCTGGAATGAGGCCGGAATTCCCCGCCGGACAAATGCCGGAAGGTGGTCCGGTTCCGGGTGAAGGCGGAATCTCTCCTGTTGATACGGAGGGAGCTGCTCCGGCACCAGCAACACCTCCTTCCGGAGCTACTCCGATGGGGGGTGTTCGACCTGGGGCTCAAAATGGAGGTCCGGGAAATGTCGGTGGAGCACAACCAGGTGCTAATCGTCAGCAAGGTGGCCAAATGGCAGCCGGTCAGAATCGAATCCAAGCGTCGGGTGCGCAACGTGGAGGTAATCGCCAACAGGGAGCACAAATGGCAGCCGGCCAGAATAGAGGCCAGATGCCGGAGATGCAACAGGATGGCAATCGTCGTCAAGGACGGAATCGGGTAGCCGGTGATTCAATAAGACAACGATTCCCGATGGATACGACGCAAGCCGGGCGTGAAGCCAGAAGAGCCCGGAGGCAACAGTCGTTTGCCGAAGGCGGACAGGGCCGTTTTGAACAGATGGATTCCTTGCGAAGACATCGGTTTGCCGGGGATTCGTTGGCGTTTGACAGTATGCGAGGAAACTGGGATCGCCAAGGTTGGGACCGTGGTAACTGGGATCGTGCAGAGCGGCCTGATTTTAGACAGGGAGGACCGGGTCCATTCCCGGGTTTTGAAAGAGAAAAACCCTCTTTTGTAAAATCGGTTTATTATAATTTGACAGCGGGCGTTAAAATGAAATTGAAATCTCAGTTCGGTTCATTCGGACAAGGTTATCTGACATTGGCCCTGTTTATCTTAGGATTGGTTATCGGACGCTCGCGTTTCTTTGAGGAGGCTCAGACACGAAAAGGCCGTAATATGGTTATTTTCGGAGGTTTTGTAGTTGCTTTGCTGGCATTGAGATACATCATGTCTCTATTCACACAATCGGAAGCCTCTCCGGTAATGGGAGGTGGGAGTGAACAATCTCCTTCTTATTTCCTGTTTGCTTTGGAAAATATCCAGACCGTTTTGTTATCGGGAGCTTGGGCAATGGGCTTTATCGTCCTTTACCAAATGAAAGGTATCGGTAAATGTTTAGACCTGATGACCCCTTATGGACGGATGGGATTAACCAACTATGAGGTCCAAAACATCGTCGGTGCTGTCTTGTTCTCGATGTGGGGGCTGGGTGCCATATTCGGCGGATGGAGTGCTGGATTGTTGTTTATTCTGGCGTTGGTTATTTATGGAGTACAGATTCTTATCAGTAAATATTGGTTGAAATATTATTTATACGGACCGTTTGAATGGTTATGGCGTTCTGCTACTTACTGTAAATGGTTGCCGTTTAAAAAATAGATTGGTTCTTATAGTAAATGATTGAAGAGAGGGCATCGTTTTTCGATGCCCTCTCTTGTATTGTGTCAGGGAAAAGAGAATTTCTCTGTTTTAAAAAATCTTTCGGCGTATGTGGCAATATGGCGAAGAACCGTTTTTGTCGTAATAGTGTTGGTGATACGATTCTCCTGCCCAGAAATGTTCTGCGGGTCGAATCTGGGTGGCCACTTCGTATCCTTTTGATTTTAACAAATCGATGTAGTGCTCGGCCATCTGTTTTTGTTCCGGAGAGGTGTAAAAGATAGCCGACAGGTATTGAGGGCCGATATCCGGACCTTGTCCGTCCTGTTGCGTAAAGTCGTGTATCTCGAAAAAGAGACGCAACAGCGTTTCATAACTGACCTTTTCCGGGTCGAAGATTACCTGTACGGTTTCTAAATGTCCGCTCTTTTGGGTGCAAACATCCGAATAGGTGGGCATGGATAGCGATCCGCCCATATATCCGGAAGTGGTGGCGACAACACCTGTTACTCTATCCAAGTGGTATTGCGTCCCCCAAAAGCATCCGCAGGCAAAATAAGCAGTTTCTGTAATCATAGTAGGTGGTTTTTATCAGAAGGTATAAAGTTCATGGAGATGGAGTTTACGCAATGCCGTTGTTGGGTAGGGGTAAAGCCCTCTCCGGTGAAAACGTGTCCCAAGTGGGCTTGGCATTTCGAGCAGACAATCTCTGTCCGGTGTCCGTCCGGGTCCGGTATCCGGGTAATAGCACCGGGTATTTCCCTGTCGAAAGAGGGCCATCCGCAATGGGCCTCAAATTTATCTTCCGACCGGTATAACGGGGCATTGCACCGTTTACAACGGTAAGTACCTTTGCAGAATAAATTGTTGTATTCTCCTGAAAAGGGAGCTTCGGTTGCTTTCCCTACGATAACGGATGCTTCTTCGGGGGTTAATTGGCGGTATTCCATACTCTTTTTTTACATAAAACCTTTTTTTATCGGAAAAGGTTGCTGTAAAAATACGATAATCGGTCTATTTATGAAAAATTCCGGAACAGTTTATTTTTGTTGTCAGGGGGATATAAAGGTAGGGGGCTGTCTCCCAATAAATCAGAAACATCCCCCGGTAATTATCGAACGATACGATAGGGTTTATATCATGTATAGTAGTATGATGGTGAAAATGACACCTCCCGCGGTCAAGAGAATACCTCTTTTGAAGAAGTGCGATCGCCGGGGAAACATCCAGAATGATGAGATAACCAGGAATAGCACAGCAATGCCGAATAGCGCTGAAAACAGATGCGTGGGTTGATTCCCGTTTGTTTTATGGAGGTTGATTAATTTGTTCAGCGGAAAAGGTTTTTCCTTAACGGTATAGGTCGCTATCCCGGATTGTGTATCGTATGACCCGTTTGGGAAAAAGATAAAATTGTTTTCTGTCCGTATGGGACTCATATTTTTCAGTTTGAGTTCTTGTTGCAATGCATTCGCGCTCAAACCTGTTTCTAATTGTCTCTCTATTTGTTTTTCCACATTCAGGAAGTCGGTATTCCGATAGATCAATAAGATGCCACTGAGGGCATATACCGTCATTAGTCCGATAACAAAAAATCCTATGTCCCGATGCCATGCGCGCATTCGTTGGCTTACGGTTGTTTTCGTTTCTTCTTTTTTCATAATGTCGTTTTTTATATAGTGATAAGATTCGGCAACGGGAGAATAGTTTAAAAAAGTATCCCCCGTTTTTATCTTATTAAGAAAAACGGGGGATACGATAAAAGGATTTTTAAGATTATTCGATAACGGTTACCCATCCGTACGGGTCGGCTTCGTCGCCGTATTGGATGGCACGTAACTTGTTGTAAAGTTTGGTGCAGATGGGGCCCGGTTTTCCGTCTTTGGATATAACGTAGGATTTGTTATTTTCCAAATCATCGATCCGTTGTATGGGACTAATGACGGCTGCCGTACCGCAAGCTCCCGCTTCTTCAAACGTTGACAGTTCCTCTTCGGGTATTTGTCGGCGTTCCACTTTCATGCCCATGTCCTGGGCCAGTTGCATCAAACTCTTATTGGTGATGGAAGGCAGGATAGAGGTGGATTCGGGGGTAATATAGGTGTTGTCTTTGATTCCAAAGAAATTGGCTGCACCGCATTCGTCGATGTATTTCTTTTCTTTGGCATCTAAGTAGAACTCGCAGGAGTATCCCAAATCGTGGGCCATTTTGTTGGCGCGCAGACTGGCAGCATAGTTACCTCCTACTTTGTAGGTACCTGTCCCCAACGGGGCAGAACGGTCGAATTGACGGATAATTACATACGGATTGGTAGAGAATCCGCCTTTGAAATAGGGCCCTACCGGCGTTACGAAAATCATGAACAGGTATTCGCTGGCAGGATGTACGCCTACCTGGGCGCTGGTCCCGATCAACAACGGGCGGATATACAACGATGCCCCACTTTCGTAAGGCGGTACGAACCGTTCGTTTAGTTTTACCACTTTTATGACTGCTTCGCGGAATTTTTCGGTGGGTAACTCGGGCATCAATATGCCTCGGCAGGTACTTTGCAGACGGGCAGCATTCTCTTCCAAGCGGAAGATTCTGATTTTTCCGTCCTTACCCCGGAACGCTTTCAATCCCTCAAAGGCTTCTTGTCCATAATGGAGGCTTGTTGCGGCCATATGCAGGTTTATATATTCTGATTGGCTTGTTTCTATATCGCCCCAGGCATCGTTTTTAAAATAGCAACGTACGTTGTAGTCGGTCTTTATATATCCGAACGATAAATTTGACCAGTCGATAGGTTCCATATATCTATTTCATTTATGTTTGATTGTGTTACAAAGGTAGTATTTATCCGGTGGAAACAGCATCTTTTTAGGAAGATTTTTTTTTGTCGGGCAGAATCGTCCCGCATTTTTTGCAGAAAAGGGCATCTGGCTCGTGGTCTTCGTTGCCACAATGGGAGCATACGGTAGGAGATTTTTTTCGTTTTCTGAAAATAATTTCCGATGTTACGATTCCGGTCGGTACGGCGATGATGGCGTATCCCAGCAGCATGACAACGGCTGAAATCATTTGCCCGGTCAGCGTGATCGGGGTAATGTCGCCGTATCCTACGGTCGTGATGGTTACGATAGCCCAGTATATACTTTGGGGGATGTTGGAGAAAGAGGGGTTTACGCCCCCCTCTACGACGTACATCAGTGAACCTAATATGATGACCAGAATGAAAATAAAATTCATAAAGACCAGTATTTTGTCGAGGCTTCTCTGGACAGCTCTTGCCAAGAATACGCTTTCGTCGATGAAGCGGGTAAGTTGCAATATCCGGAAAATGCGTAGTAACCGTAACGACCGGATTACCACGAAATATTGTGTCCTGTTGATGAAAAGTCCTAGGTACGAGGGCAGTATCGATAGGAAATCAATGATGCCGTAAAATGAAAAGAGGTATCTCTTTCGGTTGGGAGCGCTGTATATCCGGAGAATATATTCGATGGTAAAACATCCGGTGATAAACCATTCTGCCGCTTTTATGGCGACAGCGAAATGGTGGCTGAAAGTCGAGATGCTTTCCAGTGAAGCCATCAGTACGCTGAACAGGATGAGCACGAGCAGAGCTATGTCGAAAGCCTTTCCGGCAGGGGTATTCGTCCGAAAAATAATCAGGTATAGTTTCTTCTTCCACCGATGAAGTTTTTCCGGGTCTATTTTTAACATTTGGAGTTCTTGTTATTTTCGTATCTTTGCAGTTTCAGACAGTATATAAAAAGAACATTTTTCTGTCTCAATGGTTGAGCAGTTGAAAACATAAATAACAGATGAAAAAGAAAAGTGCATCTATCTATTTTATAGGGGGCCTGTTGGCAGGCATCTCCGTTTTATCGTCTTGCAATCAAGTCTCTACCGAAGGACTGATCTCCGTCCCGATGGGAGGCAATGCCTATATAACAGGCGGAGAAAGAGGGGCAGTTATCGGCAAAAACGGACTGACTCGTTGGACGGATGAACAGGCGGTCGTTTCTGCCTGGTTTAAAACCTCGCAAGCCGGAAAGCTGGATGTAGCGCTCAGAGCCAGGTCCGAAGCATCGGCCAATCTGAAAATGACGGTGGCCGACGAAACGTTTGAGGTGAAGATTCCGGCAGGAGACTGGGCCGTTATTCCGGTGGGCAGCGTAACATTGCCCGAGAGCGGTTATATCCGGGTGGATTTACAGGGAGAGAAGAAGGGCGGAGAGACCTTTGCCGAGATTTCCGATCTGATGATCGGAGGGGAAGCCGCGTCCGACTCGTTGAATTATGTCCCGGACGATTTTGAGTTTTATTGGGCCCGCAGGGGGCCCTCCGTGCATATCGGTTACCAGCAGCCGCAGGAGGATGTCGAGTATTTTTATAACGAGCTTACCGTCCCCGAAGGAAACGATGTGATCGGCAGTTATTTTATGGCCAACGGTTTCGGCGAAGGGTATTTCGGGATACAGGTAAATTCCGAGACCGAACGCCGAGTGCTCTTCTCGGTTTGGAGTCCGTTCGATACCCAGGATCCGGATAAGATTCCCGAAGATCAGAAGATAAAATTGTTGCGCAGGGGCGAAGATGTACACATCGGGGAGTTCGGCAACGAAGGTTCCGGCGGTCAGAGCTATCTGGTCTATCCGTGGAAGGCAGGAAACACCTATAAGTTCTTGACGCAGGTTCGTCCCGACGGCAAGGGGAATACGGTTTATACCTCCTATTTCTTTGCCACCGACGAGAATCGTTGGCGGTTGATAGCCTCTTTCCTGCGGCCCAAGACGGATACCTGGTACCGGGGAGCACACTCGTTCCTCGAAAATTTTATCCCGACGCAAGGGTACATTACCCGTCAGGTAGAATTTGGCAACCAGTGGGTATTGACCCGGGAGGGTGTCTGGAAAGAGTTGACCGAAGCTACCTTTACCTACGATAATACGGCAGCTGCCCAGGTACGCGTCGATTATGCCGGAGGTACCACCGAATCCGGACGCTTCTTCTTGAAAAATTGCGGGTTTTTCAACGAGAATACACCGTATAGGAGCAAGTTCTCCCGTCCGGCCCAAGGGGAGCAGCCGCAGATGGATTTGAAGGCATTGGAGACGATCGAGAAGAAAAAATAGTATAATAATCGTTTTAACGGGAAGCGGGACGGTTCGATGAAGAGCCGTCCCGCTTCCCGTTTATGGAAACACGTGTCATACGATTCCCGAAAATCCCATAAACGCCATGGCCAGCAGTCCGGCCACGATTAAAGCGATGGGTATTCCCCGCATTGCTGGGGGAATCTTGGTCAAGGCCAGCTGTTCGCGGATGCCGGCGAAAACGACCAACGCCAACGTAAAGCCGATAGCAGTGGATATGGCGAAAACCGTAGATTGCATTAAATCGAAATTTTTCTGGATTACCATGATGGCTACCCCCAAGATGGTACAGTTGGTGGTGATCAGGGGCAGGAATACGCCCAATGCCTGATATAAGGGCGGCGATACTTTTTTGAGTATGATCTCTACCATCTGCACCAGGGCTGCGATTACCAGGATGAATACGATGGTTTGCATGAATCCCAGGCCGTAGGGGGTGAGCAGGTATTCTTGCAGCAGGAAAGTAATGATGGTCGATAGGGTCATCACAAAGGTTACTGCGGCTCCCATGCCCATGGCTGTGCTTATTTTTTTGGAAACGCCCAGAAAGGGACAGATTCCTAAAAATTGGGACAATACGATGTTGTTTACAAAAACAGCGGCGACAAATATAATGACGTATTCCATGTTATTTCGTTTTTAGTCGATTAATCAAGGCGATCAGAAATCCCAGTACTAAGAATCCACCCGGGGCCAGTACGAATACCAGCGAACCGTAGTGGTCCGGGAAACAGGTCAGGTTAAATATTTTCCCTGTCCCGAGCAATTCGCGGATAGCACCCAACAGGGTCAGGGCCAAGGTAAAACCCAACCCCATGCCCAGTCCGTCCAACAACGAGTCGAACGGGTTGTTTTTGGCGGCGAAAGATTCGGCCCGTCCCAGCACGATGCAGTTGACCACGATCAGCGGGATGAACAACCCTAAACTTTCGTACAGGTCGGGTACATAAGCCTGCATACACATTTCGATGATGGATACGAAGGTGGCGATGATGACGATGAATGCCGGGATACGTACTTTGTTGGGAATAAGACCCTTGACCAGCGAGATCACCACATTGGAACAGATCAGGACAAAGGTGGTGGCTAATCCCATGCCCATACCGTTGATGGCCGAAGTGGTTGTCCCCAGCGTGGGACACATCCCCAGGAGCAGGACAAATGTCGGGTTCTCTTTGATTACCCCGTTTAATACGATTTTCAGTTTATTCATGGTTGTGGGCCTCCTCTTTTTTGTGGTTTGTCTTCCGGGTTCTCTTTCACCACGGGCGATGCACCGGAAACGGCATCGTTGTTTTGGTTCATGTATGCGTTGTAGGCTCTCTGGATAGCTTCCAGAAAGGCTCTCGAACTGATGGTGGCAGCGGTAATGGCATCTATGTCTCCGCCGTCTTTGCTGACGCTCATGCGGTCGGAAGCCGGATTTTTGCCGATGACCGATTGCCGGTTCTTGTCCTGGTGGAACCACGTTTCCATTTTAGAACCCAATCCCGGCGTTTCGGCGTGTTTCAATACGGTATAGTCGCGGATGGTTCCGTCTTTTTCAAATCCTACCATGATGTCTATCTGGCCGCCGAACCCGTTTTTCGAGAAACTTTCAACGGCCGCACCTACCCATTCGCCCCCTTGTTTGGCCGGGTAGATGTAGATTGTAGAGTTGTCGTCGAGTTTACGTACGATTCTCTCTTCCGCAGGTGCGTTGTCGAATGTCGGTGCCACTTTCCGGATGGAGGCCTCCTGTTTGGCCTTTTGGGCCAATCGGATGGGCTGTTCGGTCAATAGGTGGGTATATCCCAAGGCTGCTCCTGCCAATGCCGCAGTAACAGTCAATACGATTACCATATTCGGGAATGTCGATTTTAGTTTTGCCATTTTTTCTTTACCTCCCCGAAATGTTTAGGTTTGACATAAGTGTTGATGAGTGGCGTGAAGGCGTTCATAATCAAGATGGCAAAGGACATCCCTTCCGGATAGTCGCTCCATTTGCGGATAATTATGGTCAGTACGCCGATACATACGCCGTAAATCAGCATTCCCCGTTTGTTCATGGGGGAGGTTACGTAGTCTGTGGCCATGAAGATGGCCCCCAGCAACATTCCTCCCGAGAGCAGGTGCAACAACGGGTTCTCGTTTATCAGCCAGGCAAATATACCGGCCGAGAGCAGGATGGATACGGGGATATGCCACGTGATGATTTTTTTCCACAACAGGTAGATAAGTCCCAACAGCAGGGCGATGGAGCAGGTCTCTCCCAGGCTTCCCCCCACATTTCCCAGCAACAGGTTCAGGGTATCTATCTCTTCCGTATGGCCGTATTTCAACAGGGCCAACGGGGTTGCACCCGTCTCGCCGTCGGGGTAATTGCCCGGGCTACCGGCAGGTACCCAGGTGGTCATCTGGGCCGGGAAGGAGATGAGCAGGAACACCCGGCCTACCAATGCCGGGTTGAAGATGTTGTTGCCCAGACCTCCGAAAGGCATCTTCCCGATGCCGATGGCCGCCACGGCTCCGATAACGACAATCCACAGCGGGAGGTTCGACGGCAGGTTGAGCGACAGTAGTAGTCCGGTTACGATGGCCGATCCGTCGGTGATGGTATTCTCTCCTTTCAGGAGAAACCGTTGTACCAGGTATTCTACCGCGATACAGCTCAATACCGATACGGCGGTAACGGCCATGGCTCCGATACCGAAATAGTAGAACGAAACCAGCAGGGCGGGGAGCAACGCCACAATCACCCCGTACATATTCTTTTCAACGGTATCGTTGCCGTGTATGTGGGGCGATGGTGATATGATCAGTTTGTTGTTTGTCATAAAAAGTTTTGTGTCGAAATGGGTTGTCGTTTATTTTTGGGTTGTTCGCTTGCGGATGATATTCCCGACCTTCGATTTTCCGGCCCGGATGTAGTCCAACAACGGACGGTTGGCCGGACAGGTATAGCTGCATGAACCACATTCGATGCAATCCATGATCTTTTCGGCTTCGGCTTTTTCCCACAAGGCCAGTTCGCTCACGCGCATCAGCAGGTTCGGGGATAGTCCCATCGGGCAGGCGTGTACACATTTGGCACAACGGATACAGTTACGTATCTTTTTACGCGAGGCCTCTTGTTCGTCCATGAGCAGGATTCCCGAACAACCTTTGGTTACCGGAGCATGGAGGGCTACCACGGCTTTTCCCATCATGGGGCCCCCGGAAATGACCTTTCCGGTATTGGACGGGAGGCCTCCTACCGTTTCAATTAAATCCTGAATGGGGGTACCGATGCGTACGAGCAGGTTTTTCCCCTCTTGGAGGTTTTTCCCCGTTACCGTAACGACCCGTTCTATGAGCGGTTTGTTTTTGAGTACGGCCTCATACACGGCAAATGCCGTTCCGATGTTCTGCACCACGGCTCCCGTGGATATGGGCAGTGCACCGCTGGCAACTTGTCGGCGGGTGATGGCATCGATCAGTTGCTTTTCTCCTCCTTGCGGATACTTTACGCGCAGGGGGCACACCTCTATTTCCGGATTCCCGGCGGTTAGCGAGCGGAGGTGTTCGATGGCATCCCGCTTGTTGTTTTCGATGCCGATGACCGCCCTGTTTACGCCGAGGGCTTTCATCAGCAGCTCGATTCCGGAGATAATCTCTTCTCCTTTTTCGAGCATCAACCGGTGGTCCGACGTCAGGTACGGTTCACATTCCACGCCGTTGATGATGAGCAGTTCTGCTTTCTTGCCGGGAGGAACCGACAACTTTACCTGAGTGGGAAACGTTGCACCGCCCAATCCTACGATACCGGCCCGGCAGATGCGTTCGACGATCTCTTGCGACGAGAGACCAGGTACACTCTGAATCGAATTGTCGCGGATGATCTCTTCTTCCCATTCGTCTCCTTCCACCTCTATAAAAATGGCCGGACGGGTATATCCCGAAATATCAGCCGTATTTTCGATTTTGGAGACAACGCCCGAAACCGACGAATGGATATGGGCCGAGACAAATCCGGAGGCTTGGGCAATCAATGTGCCTACCTTTACCCGGTCTCCCTTTTTTACCACCGGTTGGGCCGGCGTGCCGATGTGTTGCGACAGCATGATAACGGCCTGTTTGGGTAGGGGAGCCTGTTCTATCGGCTGTCGGGCCGTTCGTTTGTTTTCGGGAGGATGGATACCTCCGATGCGGAATGTTTTTAGCATATAGATGATTCGTTTCCTTTTTCGTTTTGTTTCTCGACCGTATCCGTTACCGGTGCGACACTCTCTTTTTTGGGCGGGAAATGTACCGATCGGATGGCCGACGTGGGGCAAACCTCCGTACATTTGCGGCAGAGGCGGCATTTGTTGTCGTCGATATAGGCCAGGTGGTTGCGTACTTCGATTGCCTCGAACGGGCACACTTGTACACATTTCGAACAACCTATGCAGGCCGCCTTACACGCTTTGCGGGCCGTTACTCCTTTCTCTTGATTGACGCACTCTACATAGATACGGCGCGATTTGGGCCCCTTTTTCCGTAGTTCGATAATGCCGCGCGGGCAGGCTTTTACACAAGCTCCGCAAGCGGTGCATTTCTCTTCATCCACAACCGGGATTCCCGTGTCGGGGTCTATCCGGATGGCATCGAACAGACAGGCTTTCTCGCAATCGCCATGACCCAGGCATCCGAACGCACAATCGGTATCGCCTTTGTATAAGGCGGCCTCTATGCTGCAATTGGGGGCTCCGTCGTATCGCGATGTTCGGGAACGGTTCTGGCAACTTCCGTTGCACCTTACCACGGCAATCCGTGGGATGGCTTTTTCGGCCTCTTTCCCCAAAACGGACGTAATGTTGTTCATCAGTTCTGCACCTCCTACCGGGCAAAACAGTCCCGACAGGGTGGGCGATTTCACGCAAGTCTCGGCAAATCCGTGGCATCCGGCTTGTCCGCATCCGCCGCAATTTGCCTGGGGAAGCATCTCTTCGATGATTTTGATGCGCGGGTCTTCGTAAACTTTAAAACGCCGCGATACCAAATACAAGATAACGGCACTGACAAGCCCGATACCTCCTAATGAGACTATGGTGATGATAAGTAGATTCTCTGTAATAAGCATGGATGTGGTGTTATAAATCTTTTGTCATGTCGGGTTAAGGCTCTTTTATGCTGAAAACCAACTGTTTTTTTAATTTGTCCTTGAAAAGATAGAGCGCGGCATAGTACGGAATGAGTGCCGCCAAGGCAGCCATGCCGGCTGCAAGTTCGTTTTCGGTACAATACAGCACGAGAAACAATACGAAGAACAGGAGGATCGACGGATATAAAAACGCCAGGCGCACCGCTTTGTACCCCATCTGTTCAGAACCTGTAACGGTAACGGTATCGCCCGCCTGCCAGCTTGTTTCCGAGCAAGGCACTTCGATCACTTTTTCACGGCAGTCGGATATCAGACAGACTGAACGGGCATGACACCCGCTGCAAGCAGCGTATTGTGTGATTTGAATCCGGGCCACGCCGTTTTGTATGGTTAGGATGGTTCCCGGATGTTCGATTACTTGGCTCATTCAATCTTCATACCTTTTTACAGTGTGTGCAAAGATAGAGAAACTCGTCCAAATACCGATGGGATTTATGGAGAATAATATACGCGGTTTAAAATTTAGTTATGTGTTACATTTCAACTATTTTTGTCGGATAAAAGCAGACACGGTTATGAATATACCCCAGATACGCGTTCTCAATCAGCAGTTGGTCGGTTCGCAATTCTCCGATGTCCACGATTTGGTTTCGTGGATGGGGATGTTACAGGCTCAGGAGTATCGGATGATGCGCTGGGCGGTAGGCGTGAGAATGAAAACCCCTTCGATGGAGGCTTTTCAAAAGGCGTACGATGCCGGGCGTATCGTACGTACGCACCTGTTCCGATGCACGTGGCAGTTGGTGGCGGCAGAAGATCTTCGGTGGATGTTGAAATTGTGTGCCGACAAGAACCGGTCTGCCATCCGTGGATATTTGGCGTATCGTGGGCATACAATAGACGAAAAGGAGTATGAGTACGCCAATCAGCTCATTCGTCAGGTACTCATGGGACAAAAGTCCATGCGCAAAGATGAGCTTTTGGCCCGTCTGGCCGAAAAAGGCCTTGCCGATGATGCCCATACCATGTCTATCTACCTCCGTCGGGCTGAACTCGAAGGAATTGTTTGCAGCGGAGAGCTTGACCCGAAGCAGAGTACATACGCGTTGATCGACGAGCGAATCCCGCATACGCCGGATATGACGCGGGAGGAATCCCTCGTGCTGCTTGCCCGGAAATATTTCCGAAGCCACTCCCCGGCTACTCTTGAAGATTTTGTTTGGTGGACGAACCTCGGCATCGGCGAGTGTCGTCGTACCATAGAGGCTATGGGCGATGAGCTGGTTGCCGAACCTTATAAGGATTGTACCTATTTTATCCACCGCGATTGCCGGGTGAGAGGCGGCGGTCGTCGTCAGACGCTCTTGTTGCCCTCGTATGATGAATACCTGCTCGGGTATAAAAGCCGCCATCTTGTGCTTGACGAGGCGTTCCGGCATCGGGTCCACAACAACTTCGGGATATTTTATCCTGTAATTCTATACGACGGGAATATTGTCGGGAACTGGCACCCACATAAGCCGGCGGCATTTTTTCGGGAGGAGGAGACGGTCGATATCTCCGATGCCCTTTTGCGTTATCGCAAATTCATGGATTCGGGCAAATGATAGGGTTGTGCTATACTGCCCTCTTGTATCTCAATTCAACCAAACAGCTTCTCGGGTTACGACCCTTACAGGAGGGCGTTGGGGGAGTAGTTTTTAGTCTATAAAATTTACCGGGTTATCTTGTCTGCTTTCAGCATCTTTTGGAAATCGGGTCTTTGTTGTATGCGTTCCAGCCACGAGTTGAGGCTGTCGAGCAGCACGATTGATTCTTTCCGTACCGCCCACGATTGGAACTGGGTAAAGCTGATGTCCGTTTCGATGTCTATTTCCGGGTATGTCTGGCTCATTTGACGGGCGATGTCTTGGTTGCAGACGGCAAAATCTATTTCACCCTTGGCCACTAAAATGATGAGTTGTTCATATCCGTACAGCTCTTCTTCGATGGTGTATATGGTGTCGCCTATTTCGTGGGAGAGGTTTTTGATGCGTAACTGGGTCGATTCGTCGGGGATGATGTGCAACCTCTTCTGGGCCAGGTCAAGTTGGTTGCGGATGGGTTCTTTCCCCCCGTTGTACGAGGCTTTCCTTTGTACCAGAACTTGCCGGTTTAGCCGGATGGGTTCGGTAAAGTTGTACGATTGCTTGTTTTGCGTGGTTACCGGCAACGGGCGGGCCACGATGTCGAACTGCCGTTCGTTCAGGCCGTCCAGGCTCTTTTGCAGGTTGATTTCCGGATAGAGCTCCACCGCTAATCCGCTCTCTTCCCCAATCATCCGGGCCAGCCGGTATTCAAACCCGACCACCGAGTCGCCTTGTATGTAGTAGCTTTGCGGGTTGTAATCTATGGCAATGCGTAAGACACCCTCCCGGGCGATGTCGGGGAGGTCCCTGGGGGCGTCTTTCTTCCACAGCGAAAGTCGGATGATGCTCATACACAAGATTACGACGCTCAATAAGGCCAGATACAGGGTCAATCTTTTGTGGTAGTTCATTGCCGGGGACGGTTTCTGTTAATTGGAGAAATCTATGGATAATCCCATCTGGAAAGAGCGGGGATTTAGTGGATAGTGCGGCAATATGAAATAGTCGTTTCCGCCGAACAGGCCTTGGTTTACGTGCGAGAGCATCACAAAGAAGCGGGTCTGTTTCAGTTTCATATTGGCATACAGGTTCATCAGCGGATAGTTTCCTACCTTGATTTCGCGCTGGTTGTAGAAACTCAGGGTGGCCGGTTGGTACGCATCGCTGTAATAGCTGGTGAAGTATTGGCAATCGACACCGAACTGTACGTGCAGCACCCGTGCGATGCGGAACAGCAGGTACATATTGCTTTGCAGGCTGAAATCGGGCAGCGAGATGATACTGGGTTTACTGCTCTTTTGATATACCAGTTTGTTGTCGAGGTTGAATATGCCGAATTTGAAATTCTGGTTCAGCTCAGCCGAGAACACCTGTATGATGTCGCTCTCTTGTTGAGGAACGGCATTCTGATTCATGTAAACGTAGTTTTGCAGGTTTTCCACTCCCACGTTGACGGAGGTCCTCCATCGCGGTACCGAGAATTCTCCTCCCACACGGAAGCGGCGTTCCTTCCCGAAATCGTTGTTCCAATAGAAATGGTTGGACGAATAGTGTCGGTAATAGAAGGCCGGTTCGGTATTCTTGAAGAAGCCGTAGGCCCGTACCTGAATGGTGTCTTTTTTGATCGGGATGCGGGTGTTGATGGTTCCTTCTACGTCTATGGCTCCGGTGGCGGGCCCGCTCAGACCGATCTTCCCGTCGACGGTATAGGTTAAGATCTTCCCTTGTTGTTTGGATAGTTGGGCACCTACCCATAACAGGTTTTCCCTATATTTCTGTTGGGGGGTGGGTACTCTGTTGCCTTCGTCATCGAATACCAACGTGGTATCGCCCATGGTCTTGAACTGTCGGGCCTCGTAGGTCAGGTATCCCGTCAGCCCGGCCTTGGCGTAACGGTTGAACCCTTCGCGCAGGGAGAGTCCTACGGTGTTTTTGATAGACCAGTACGAAGTGGTATCGTTCGTATTCTCGTCATCGAAGTAGTTGTATTGCCAGAACGGCTTTTCTCCCGGCGAGGTGGAGGGGTTGGTAGCGATAAAACGTCGCCGGTTGGCCTGGTACTCGATGGTATGAATGATGCTGGACACCGGCACAAACTCTTCGCCTTGGCTCAGGGTATCTTGGGGATTGGTTTTCTCCTTTTCCCGGTAAAAACCGAGGTTGTAGCGTTGTGTGGCGAAGTAATTCTTGCCGCGGGTACGGTTGTGGGCATCGGTCAGGTTGACCGGGATGGTTTGTGGATCTACCCCGTTCTTCCCACCGGTCTCTTCCGGTTTCAGGATGTAGTCGTCGTTTTGAATACCGCCGTTTTCTTTGTTTACAAAATTGTATGTATTCAGAAAAACTTGCAGTTCGTATTTCTCACCGATGTAACTGCCGTTTATTTGATAACTCAGGTCTTTGGTGTTTTGGTTGTCGTAATAGCCCCGTGCAAAAATCAGGTCGAATGCTGCCCCGATGGCCAGCCGTTTGTTGGCATTGCCCGAGAATACGATGTTCAGGTGGTCCGGAGCCGTGGCTTTTGTTCCCCCCGTCAGGTAGGATACGTGCGTAAAGGGTATGCGGGTATTGTAAAAGTTGAAGGTAGAGGGGGTCGGTATCCAGTGGAGGTAGGGTTGTTCAAAGATAAATTCGCGCATGGGTTGCCGGTCGAAAAATATTTTTGAGTACATCGCTCCCCCCAACGCACCCGTAAATCCGTTGGCTACCGAGTAGGTAGCAGGCAGGTCGGTTTGGTAGAAGTTGAGCATCAACGTATCCATGGGTACGAGATAGCGATTGCCCAACGGTTGGGTCAGACGCCATGCGTACGGGTCGGCAGAGGGGGTCTTCTTTTTGGTTTGTCCCAAAAGAAGCGTTGTGCTGCAAACCAATAGGATAACTACATATAGTGCTTTTTTCATACGAGTGCAAAGATAAAACTAAATATGATATTTTATGTCCCCGGTAATGATAAAATCGATTCGATAGCCCGTTGTTGAAAAGAGGCTCTTATTCGGATGTAACTATTTTCCCGGTTATGGTCCAGATGCCGTTCTCTTGTTCCAATCCTCCCAGCGAGGATACAGCCATGACGGTAGAGTCGTTGATTTGGCACAACGAATTCCACAGGGCGTGCGCCTGCGGTGGAAGTGTGGGATAGGGAGTCGTGGGGGAGGAAAAGTCCCGGGCATTCTTATCGCCTACATATACGCGGAGATTGGCATATTTTTCGGTGGTACCGTTTCGGTTTTCGGACGACTGGATGGCAAGCAGGGTGGCTCCGTTTTTCAGTTGTATCAGGTACGGAGCTCCGGCATATACGGAGTCCGGCAGTTGGTATGGAGGGGCCAGGGCGTGCTCCCGTTGGGGGCTGTCGGCCCGTACGGTACCGCCTTTCCAGTTGTCGTCGGTGCGGACAATCACAGGTTTAAAGGTCCCGGCTATGCCGTTGTCTTCAATGGCCAGGGCTATCTCTCCGTTTTGAAGGAGAACGGCCACGGGCATACCGTCCCTTTTCCCTTTTCTGAAAGAGACCGTCTGCGGAAGGCTCCATAAAGTCCCGTTGCTGAACGACCGGATCAAGGTGATCTCCTGCTCGTAACTTTGGGGATAGGGCCGTTCGTTGGCGAAATAGAGCTGTATTTCGCCGTCGGGCAGTTGTAAGGCGAATGGCTCCCAGCAACCGTTATGGAAGTTTTTTCCGGCCTGGTAGATGGTCTGTTCCGCTTCCCACGTCTCTCCCTGATCTTTGGAGATGGCTCCCATGATCAGGTATTCGTAGCGGTTTTCTTCTCGGGGACGGGCGTTCCATGTATAGAGCAGCCATCCGTTTTGCAGCTGCAACAGCTCGGAATTGGTATAGTTGTAGCGTTCATCCTCGCTCACCTTGATAGCGGGCAACCAGCTTCGGCCTTCGTCGGTACTTTTGCGAATCCAGATGGCGGGCCCTTGACTGTAAACCAGGCAGAGGTCTCCCCCTGCGAGTTTCTTAACCCGTGCATAAACGCCTGTGTTTACGAATTTTCGCGAAGAATAGTCCCATGAGATACGGGTCTTTTCCCCTTGGCAATACCCCCAAGCGGCGATCAGGCAGAAGCAGGCCAATACAATTCCTTTTTTCATGCGGACGGTTTAAAAGGAGGATGTAAATTCTTTCTCCCCAACGAGGAAGAGCAAATCATCTGTTCCGGATTTTCCGTTAAAGCCGGTTCTCGGCCAAGTATCGTTCGGCATCTATGGCCGCCTTGCAGCCGCTTGCCGCAGCGGTTATCGCTTGTCGGTAATGGGGATCGGCCACGTCGCCGGCAGCGAATACTCCTGCAATGTTTGTCGCAGTCGTTACCCCTTCTGTTTGGATGTAGCCGGTTTCATCAAGCGAGAGATAGGGTTTGAATACGTCGGTATTGGGTTTGTGTCCGATGGCCAGGAAGAGCCCGTCTATCGGCAGGTCTGAATAGCTCTCCTCGGGAGTTCCTTTGCGATGGACGATATGGGCCCCTTCTACGCCATTTTCGCCGAACAACCCGACCACCTGGGTCTCGAACAGAATCTCGATGTTGGCCGTCCGGGTTACACGTTCCTGCATGATTTTGGATGCACGCAGGTAGTTTTTCCGGACAATCAGATATACCTTGGAGGCCAGTTGGGAGAGGTATCCGGCCTCTTCGCAGGCGGTATCGCCTCCGCCTACTACGGCCACCACCTTTTTACGGTAGAAGAATCCGTCGCAGGTAGCACAGGCCGAAACACCCATACCGGCATATTTGGCCTCGTCGGGCAGTCCCAGGTATTTGGCCGAAGCTCCGGTAGCGATGATGACCGTATCGGCTTCGATGGTTTGGTTGTCGTCGAAAGTTACTTGCAGCGGTTTCGCCGAGAAGTCGACAGAAACGGCAATGCCCGAGTGAATCTCGGTACCGAATCGTTCGGACTGTTTGCGCAGGTCTTCCATCAGTTCGACACCCGAAATACCTTGCGGATAACCGGGGAAATTCTCTATCTCGGTGGTGGTGGTCAGCTGACCACCGGGTTGTATGCCTTCGTACAATACCGGGTTCAGGTTTGCTCTGGATGCGTAGATGGCGGCGGTGTAACCGGCCGGTCCCGAACCGATGATCAAGCACCGTACATGTCGTTTTTCTGCCATAGTCGTATTTTGTTAGCGTAAGTCGATTATTTCTGTTTGGGGATATTGGCTTTTATTAAAAACAAATATCTCTTTGGGATGTTTCATCTTCTCTTTATACGATGATACCGTTATCTTGTTCCGGCTTTTGTTCTTATTGATCATTTCGATGGATACCGGATACTGTTTTTCGGTATCGATTTCGAGGATGATTTTTTCAAGTTCGTTCTCCTCGGTGGGAATTAGAACGATTCTTTTTGTCTTTCCGTTACCGGATTTTCCCTGCTCATCGAGCGTACAGTCGAAGCCGTTTTTGTATAGTTGCAACAAGACGTACGGATTGACCGCTTTCAGCTCTTCTTCGGTTGGGTTGGTGATGTTTACTTCGTTGGCATCTACCAGCATGGCCCATTGGGTGGTTCCGTCAAACCAGGTCAATACCTCGGGGGTGGAGAGAAAGAACTTCTCTTCTTGCATTTTCAGTTCTCCTTGCGAGCGGTATTCCTCTTCGCCCTCGGCCTGTGTCTCAATCGTGAATGTGGCCGTGATGCCGTTGGCTTCCTGGTAATGTGTGGAGACCTGGTCGAGTATCTCCATCGCTTTGGGGTCGCTTTGCGAAAAGAGCGCTGAAACCGGGAGCAGGCATAAGACAAGCGAGATGCAGGCAACAAGTTGTTTTTCCATGACCGTTTATCTTAGGTTTTCCAAAATCGAATCTAAGTGCATATCATCCATGACCAGTACCTGACGGGCTTTGCTTCCTTCAAACGGGCCTACGATACCGGCAGCTTCGAGTTGGTCCATGATACGTCCGGCCCGGTTGTATCCGATGGAGAATTTCCGTTGTATCAACGAGGTCGATCCCTGTTGGTTGGCCACGATCAGGCGGGCAGCCTCCTCGAACATCGGGTCGCGTTCTTTCAGGTCTATTGTTCCGAAGCCTTCCCCTTCTCCGTTTTCACCGACGTATTCGGGTAACAGGTAAGCCGTAGGATACCCTGTCTGTTCTCCGATGTAGTTGCAGACCTCTTCTATTTCAGGAGTATCGACGAAGGCACATTGTACACGTATCAGGTCGCTGCCTTGGGAGAAGAGCAAATCTCCCCGTCCGATTAGCTGGTTGGCTCCCGGACAGTCGAGAATGGTACGGGAATCTATCATCGACGATACGCGGAATGCTACCCGGGCCGGGAAATTGGCTTTGATTATACCGGTTATGATGTTGGTCGAGGGACGTTGGGTAGCGATAATCATGTGTATGCCCACGGCCCGGGCCAGTTGGGCGATACGGGCGATGGGAAGTTCCACCTCTTTGCCGGCCGTCATGATCAGGTCGCCGAACTCGTCTATGATGACCACGATGTAGGGCATATAGCGGTGTCCGTTGTTCGGGTTCAGCTTGCGGGCGATAAACTTGGCGTTGTACTCTTTGATATTGCGGGTGTGCGCTTTTTTCAACAGGTCGTACCGGTTGTCCATCTCTTTGGTGATGGAGTTGAGCGTTTGCACCACCTTGGTAACGTCGGTGATGATGGCCTCTTCCGCATCGGGGAGCTTGGCCAAGAAATGCCGTTCTATCGAGGCGTAGATGTTGAACTCAACCTTTTTGGGATCGACCAGTACGAATTTCAGTTGCGACGGATGTTTCTTGTAGAGCAGGGAGGTGATGATGGCGTTCAGCCCTACCGATTTACCCTGTCCCGTGGCTCCGGCTACCAGGATGTGCGGCATTTTGCACAGGTCAGTAATGAATATCTCGTCGGTGATGGTCTTCCCTAAGGCAATGGGCAGGTCATATTTACACTCCTGGAATTTTTGCGAGGCGATGATCGACTGCATCGGTACGATTTGGGGGTCTTTGTTGGGAACTTCTATTCCGATAGTTCCTTTTCCCGGTATCGGCGCGATAATTCGGATGCCCAATGCAGCCAGGCTCAGGGCAATGTCATCTTCCAGGTTTTTGATTTTCGAGATACGTATTCCCGGTTCGGGGACAATCTCGTACAGCGTGATCGTGGGACCTACCGTAGCGATGATGGAGCTGATTTTAATACCGTAGTGCTCCAAGGTTTCGATAATCCGGTTTTTGTTTTTATTCTGTTCTTCCATGTCCACCGGCCGTTTCCGGTTGTCGTACTGGTTTAACAGGTCGAACGTCGGGTATTTGTAGTGAGATAAGTCCAGCGTCGGGTCGTACTCTCCCAACTCCTGGCCGTCGAACGGTTCTTCTTCGTGGGTGATTACCTCCATCTCGATCTCTTTTTCTTCCTCTTTTTGCGGGGATGCCGGAGGTGTAAACAGCGGGCTTTGGGGTTGGATTACCTCAAAAGTGCTTTCTTTTTCCGATGGAGATACAGGTTCTTCTTTTTCCTCTTTTTCCATCGGCGTGGTAGTGGTGTCATATTCTACCATAAGCGGTTGTTCCACCCACACTCCCGGATCTTGCGGCTCGTATTTAGCCGGTTGTTGAGGTTCTTGGGGGGTATTTTTTTCTGTTTCCTCTTGGACGGGTTCGTTGTCGGGCGTATGTTTTTTGAACCGTAACCACCCGAACCGGAAAAATTGTTGTAAAAACGGTACAGTACGTTTACTTACCAGTATCATAAAGAGAAGGAAGCCCAGGACAATTAACAACAACGTGCCAAACCAGCCGATGTTGGCTTCCAACAGCAGGGTTGTGTAGTACCCGTGCATACCTCCCAAATAGATGAACGTGTCATCGTAACCCGATATAAAGAAAAATCCGAAAAATATGGATCCCCAGATAAGGCAGGCACAGGTATAGAAAAACGTTTTCGTAACAGAGAGGGTCGGCCGTATCTTCATCCATTTAAGCCCGATACAAAAAAAGAAGATACACAACACGAAAGAAGATATTCCGGTCCATTTGTTTATGATCAGGTTCGAGAGGTAAGCCCCGATGGCCCCTGTCCAATTGGTGATTTCGTTTTTTACGCTACTTAAATCCCCGAAAGAGAGGTTCTCCAACCGGCTTTGGTCAGCAGCTCCCGTAAAGAAGAACGAGATGAATGCCAACATCAGATAGACTCCGAAGAGTGCCGAACAAAGACCTATGACAAAATGGGTCTGTTCGCTTTTCAGGAAACGGGATAGCCGTGAGAAAAAAGATATTTTGTTGGGGGCGTATGCTGTTTTTTCGTTTTTTTTCTTGGTCATGGTGGCGTTTTTTCAAAATGGAAACGAGACAAAAGTAATAAAAAAAATGCTATTTTTTAGATGAAGGTCGTTATTCCTCATTTATCGTTCCTTCCAAAGTTTTTTATTTTTTCCAGAAATAGGGAGTAAACAAGATGAGGACGGTAAACAGCTCCAATCGTCCCACTAACATGGCGAACGACAGAGTCCATTTGCTGATATCCGACAGATAGGCAAGCGTTCCGGAAGGTCCTGCCGATCCTAATCCCGGCCCTACGTTACTTAGGCAGGTAATGGTCACGCTGATGGATTCTTCAAAGTTAAAGCCTTCCATGCTTAATATAGCGGAACAACCCAAGGCCACTAATGCGTAAATGAGGATGAATGACAATACTTTGGTCACCATTTCTGGTGGTAAGGTGTATTTGTTGATCCGTACCGGAACGACGGCCCGGGGGTGTAGTTGTTTGTAAAACTCAATGGCCAAGTGCTTGAAGGCGATGATAATGCGTACCTGTTTGAGGCCTCCGCTGGTAGAACCGGCACAAGCACCCGGAATCATGATTAAGAACATGAGGAAACAGAAAAACGGCCCCCAGACGACGAAGTCGGCCGTGGCGAAACCTGTTGTAGTAATGAGGCTGACTACTTGAAATATAGATACTCTGAAAGCCTCCTCTACATGATGGTATTGACCGGTGTAGAGCAATCCGATAGAAATGGTAAGGGTGAAGATCAATACTGTACACGCATACCATTTTACCTCTTGATCTTTAAACAGCTTTTTGTAATTTCCGGTAATGGTTATGTATAGTAAAGAGAAGTTGATGCCCGCAAAAAACATGATAAGCGTAATGGCGTATTCTGTATAGGGCGATTCCCAGTAGGCGATACTGGCCTGTTTGGTAGAATATCCTCCGGTAGCCATGGCGGAAAACGCATGACATATCGAGTCGAAGAGATTCATGGGGCCTAAATAAAGGATTGTGCTTGCAACAAGCGTCATAGAGAGGTAAAGGACCCATAATCGCTTGGCCGTTTGGCTGATACGGGGGGTAATTTTGTCGTGTCGTACTCCCGGTGCTTCAGCATTGAATAACTGGGTTCCCTCTCCGGAGTTGAGCATGGGAAGGATGGCTAATGTCAAGACGATGATGCCCATCCCGCCAAGCCATTGGGTGATGCTTCGCCAGAACAGGATACCGTGCGGGAGGTCATCTATGTGGTCGATTACGGTAGCGCCGGTAGTGGTGAATCCCGACATGGTTTCAAAAAAGGCATCGGCAACCGAGGTCAGGTATCCCCCTAATAAGAACGGCAACATCCCGAACAGGGAAAAGATGATCCACGAAAACGATACCAGCAGAAATACTTCGCGTTTACCCATCTTCCTTTCATGTTTTCGGGAGCAGATAGCCAATAGAAATCCCACACAAGCCGTAATGATAGTGGAAAACAATAAAGGGATGCGGTCATTTTCTTGGTACAGGAGGGAAACCCCGAACGAGAGCAGGAGAAACAACGACTCGAAACAGAGCAGAAGTCCCAAAATATATAACAATATGCGAATATTCAGTTTCATAGATAGTCAATACCAGTTTTGTTAGCAGCCGAATAGGCGTCCTATTTTTTGAATGGCTGCGTCCAAACAGAAAACGAGTACATGATCGTCGGGTTGTATTTGGGTGTCGCCCGTAACCACAACCCCTTTCCCGTCCCGGATGAGCCCGCCAATGGTAATGTCCTTGGGAAGGGATAGCTCTTTAACGGGAGCACTGGTTATTTTGGAGCCCTTTTTGGCCACCAGTTCAATTACCTCGGCGGTTACCAGAGAGAGGCATTTGGTGTTGGAGCTGTCCGTATCCAATAGGAGTTGGTAGATGCGGCTGGCAGCTATCAGTTTTTTGTTGATGGTTGTCCCGATGTTCAACCCTTCGGCCGTTGAGATGTATGCCAAGTTTTCTACCTCGGCCACCGTTTTGGGGACACCGAATCCTTTGGCCGTCAGACAGGCCAGGATGTTGGTCTCTGAACTGTCGGTCAAGGCCACGAATGCGTCTACATCGCCGATACCTTCTTCCCGGAGCAGGTCGATGTCCCGTCCGTCGCCGTTGATGATTTTTACGTCATGGCTCATTTTCTCGGAAATCTTGTAACATTTCTCACTGTCGGATTCGATCACTTTGATTTCTATTTTCTCCGGAGCATATTTGGCGGTTTGTATCGTGATGCGGCTTCCTCCCAAGATCATTACATTCTGTACGTCGATCTCTTCTTTCCCAGTTAGTTTCCGGATGTCTTGAACATATTCGGGGGTGGTGGTAAAATAGACAATATCTCCTATTTGCAGGACATCGTTACCGCGAGGGATGATTGTTTCGTCCTTGCGTTTTATCAAGGCGATGTGGAAGTAGTTGTCGGTACGGGTCAGCTCGCTTAGTTTGCAGTTGATAATGGAAGAACTTTCCCGTAATTTTACACCGATCAGAATCAGTTTGCCGTTGCAAAATTCAAACCAATGCCTTACCCAGGTACGTTTTAAGGCGGTTACGATTTCTTGGGCAGCCAGCATTTCGGGATAGATAAGCTCATTGATTCCCAGTTTCTGGAAAAATACTTTGTTCTCGGGTTGCAGGTATTCGTAATTGTCTATGCGGGCAACGGTTTGTTTGGCCCCTAAGTTCGATGCCAACATACAAGCCGTGATGTTGCTTGTCTCGTGTGGTGTTACGGCAATAAACAGGTCGCATTTGTGAATGCCGGCCTCTTTCATGATCTTTATGGAGGTAGGCGATCCTACGATGGTCATCAGGTTGTAACTCGTATTGAGCGGTTCTAATTTCCGTTCATCGGAATCGATTAAGATAATATCTTGATTCTCGCGCGATAGCATTTTGGCTAAATGGGTACCTACTTCTCCTGCGCCGACAATAATAATTTTCATTTTATTGTATTTATGTGCCTAAGCACTGAATAGAACGCAAATATATAAAATCTTTTCGGGATTTGTCAATCGAAATGAAGCAATGCTTCCAAGATAGATGCTTCGTCTATTCCGCACAAGGCATATTGCTCTTCTACCGTACCTTGTTCAATAAACATATCGGGTATCCCCATCCGTTTGATGCGGGGCGTGTAGCCGTTGTCAGCCATAAATTCTACAACGGTAGAGCTTAATCCGCCTTTTTTGGTTCCCTCTTCCAGCACTACGATTTTTTTGTACGTACGGGCTATCTGGTGCAATAACGCCTCGTCTATCGGTTTTAAGAAAATCATGTCGAAGTGGGCCACCGATACTCCTTTTTTACGGGCTTCTTGTACAGCTTTCTGCGCAATGTTCCCGATCGGGCCAATGCTGAGCAGTGCCATATCGTCTCCCTCACTCACTATGCGTCCTTTCCCTATTTCGAGAATTTGGGGTTCGCAATGCCAATCTCTTAACACCCCTCTGCCTCGGGGATATCGGATGGCGATGGGCCCGTCGAACTGCTCGGCCGTGTACATCAGATGCCGCAGGTAGTGCTCGTTCATGGGTGAGGCGATGGTCATGTTGGGGATACAGTTGAAGTAGGCCAGGTCGAAGGCTCCTTGGTGCGTAGCACCGTCTTCTCCTACCAATCCGGCGCGGTCTATGCAAAAGACCACGTGGAGCTTTTGAATGGCCACGTCGTGGATGATTTCATCGAATGCCCGTTGCATGAACGTAGAGTAGATGTTGCAGAACGGCAACATCCCCTCTTTGGCCAGCCCTCCTGAAAAGGTTACAGCGTGTTCCTCGGCTATCCCTACGTCGAAAACCCTTTCCGGGAAATGTTTCATCATCATCGTCATGGAACAACCCGTAGGCATGGCCGGGGTTATGCCTACTATTTTTTCGTTTTTTTCAGCTAATTCGACCAACGTATGTCCGAAAACGTCTTGATAACGAGGTGGGAGATTCGTTTCATCGCAGGTGAGGCGTATCCCGGTTTTCTTGTCGAATTTTCCCGGGGCGTGCCACTCGGTTGCGGCCTCTTCCGCCGGTTTGTATCCTTTTCCTTTTACGGTGTGGATGTGCAGCAGTTTGGGCCCCGACATATCCTTGATATCGGTAAGGACTTTTATCAGGGCTTTTACGTCGTGTCCGTCCATCGGGCCGAAGTAGCGGATGTTCAATCCCTCGAAGATGTTTTGTTGTTTGGTCAGCAACGCTTTCAGGCTGTTGTTGAACCGCAGAATCGTACCCCGGTGTCCTTCGTCGATGAGGTTAAACTTCTTCATCGCCTGGTAAAGGTTGTAGCGAATCTTGTTGTAACTTCTCGACGTGGTAATATCTACCAGGTATTCGTTCAATCCACCGACGTTGTTGTCGATAGACATATTGTTGTCATTCAGTATGATAAGCAGGTTGTTGGGATGGGTGGAGGCATTGTTTAACCCTTCGAAGGCCAATCCTCCGGAGATAGCACCGTCGCCGATAATGGCTACCACTTTGCGGTGCTGTTCCTCTTTCAGGTTCGAGGCAATTGCCATCCCCAATGCAGCCGATATGGAGTTGGATGCGTGTCCGGCAATGAAGGCATCGTACGGGCTTTCCGAGGGAAGGGGAAATCCGCTCAGGCCGTGCAGTTTCCGGTTGGTACAGAATCTGTCACGTCGGCCGGTCAATATCTTGTGGCTGTATGCTTGATGTCCCACGTCCCAGACGAGCCGGTCGTTGGGTGTATCGAACACGTAATGTAATGCAACGGTTAGCTCCACACTCCCTAAACTGGAAGCAAAATGACCCGGATTCTGAGCCAGTTCGTCAATAATAAACTCCCGCAATTCATGACATACTTGTGGTAGGAGCGATTGCGGCAGTTTTCGTAAATCGGACGGAGTATTGATGGTGGGTAAGATAGCATCCATTTTTTGTGGCATCGTTCTGCATATTTTACGGGGCACAAAAATACTTAAAAAAAGAGATAAAAAAAATAGTCCGCTTTAAATACGGAGATTCTTCTTTTGTGTCTGAGCAATTATTGCTTTTTATTCCTCAGGTGCTTGTAAATCGGCACAAAAATAATGATACCGGAAGCTATGATTGTTAGTATCACCCGGGTGGTGAATCCCCCGTATCCGTCGATGAGCAGGTAGCACAGGTATCCGTAGAGCAGGATGATACAGGTGATGTTGAATTTGTTCAGTTTTCTCATGTCGTATCTTGTTTAGGTGGCGTAAAGTATATCTTATTTGAGTTGTATATGCCAGTCGATAATATAAATTTTGTCTGCCATATGATTTGCAAGAGTTGATAATTATCTCTCTATGGGTATTGCACTCCACTTTTTATGTACGAATTCTTGTACGGTATTGATTCCGTGTCGTTTTAATTCACACAAGGCCTCCTCTCGTCCGTCGTTGATATAGTCGGGGAGGTGGGAGTCTGAATTGACGGTAACGGGTATTTGCAACTCTTTGATCCGGTGGAAGTATTTCTGGTGCGGAAAGAATATCCCGTGCCGGTGGTAGGCTTTTGTGTTGATCTCCATAATCAGCCGGCTGCGGGCGATCGTTTCAAATAGCTCGTCTATTTTTTCCAAGTACCAGGAGCGCTCCCGGATGTCGGGGTCGCAGGTGGAGGCGTTGTAGGTGATTTTGTCGGCGTGGCCTACGATGTCGAAGCCTCCGGTTTGTATCATCGTTATCATCTTGTCGAAATATGCCGTTACCACGCGTTTCAAATCTCCGTCGAAATAGGTATCGACATTTCTCTTGAACTCCTCCGGGGGACAATCTATGTCCACTTCCGTATTTCCGCAGTATAAAATATGAACCGAGCCGATGCGGTAATCGAGCGGTAACTGCGTAAAAAAGTCCGAAGCCGGATGATGGTGCTCGTGCAGGTAGTCTATTTCCAACCCGGTGTACAATTCGATTTGGGAGGAGTATCTCTCCTTTAAGCGGTTCATCTCTTCCAGATACCGACCCATGTCTTCTTCCTTCATGGACCAGTGGTTGGCAAAAGGAACGGGGGCGTGCGACGAGACTCCGTAACTGGAAAATCCCATTTTGACAGCTTGTAGTATAAAATCTTCAATCGGTGCTTTCCCGTCACAAAAGGTGCTGTGGCTATGGTAGTTAGTAAGGTTGTTCATGTCGTTTTCTTTGGGGATAACCGACTCTCTGCTATACGGGTGCCCTTGGGCAACAGGTGTAGAAACTGCCGGTATATACAGCCTATATTATATACGTACAAATATACGGATTGGCTTGAATAAAACAAAAAGGAATTTACCCAAAGCAAATTCCTTTTTGCGCAGAAAAAAAGAGCTCCTTAATTATTTGTTGGAGGGCTGTCGTTGGTTCAAATATTCAAAGAATTGGTTTTTGTAAGAGTCCGAGATAGGAATGTATTGTTTGCCGAAAACGATGCGGTTTCGTTCAATTACCTTAATCTGGGATAATTGTACAATAAACGAGCGATGTACCCGGATAAATTGGGACGAGGGTAGTATCTCTTCCAGCGATTTCAGGCTCATCAGCGAGAGTATGGGATGAGGTTCGTCCTCGACATATATCTTTACATAATCTTTCAGTCCTTCTACATACAGGATTTTTTTCAACTCTATCTGTACCAGCTTGTACTCTGTTTTGACGAAAATAGAGTCGATATTTTCTTCCGTAGCTCTTTTTTCGGGGATGCGTACCATCTGGAACCATTTCAGCGCTTTGTTGGCCGATTGCAGGAAATCGACGTATGAAATCGGTTTTAACAGGTAGTCGAGGGCGTTGACTTTGTAACTGTCCAACGCATATTGTTCAAAGGCCGTGGTAAAAATGATACGGCATTTATCGCCTATGATACGGGAAAACTCCATCCCGCTTAGTTCCGGCATCTGGATATCCAAAAACAAGATGTCTATCTCTTTCGTCTGCAACTCTTTGAGGACATTGACCGCGCTGGTCGATTTCCCCTGTAACGAGAGAAACGGCGTTTTGTTGACATAACTTGCCATGAGTTCTAGAGCCAAGGGCTCGTCGTCTATGATGTAGCAGTTCAGTACCATAAAGCAATCTTTTTACAGTTTGGGTAAAATCAGGATTGCCCGGAATGTATCTTTCTCTTTTTCGGTCGTGAGCGTATGTTGGTCCGGATAAAGCAGTTCCAGCCGTTTCCGCAGGTTTGCCAATCCGATGCCGAACCCGCTTTTGCTCTTGTCGTTTTTGGGGAAATAGCTGTTCTCTATTCGACAGACAATGTGGTTTTGCTCGTCTTCATACAGGTCGATGTGGATAAACGAGTGTTCGCTGTAACTGATTCCGTGCTTGAAAGAGTTTTCTATCAAGGTGATAAACAGGAGCGGGGCGATTTTCGTGTCCGGATTGATCTTTTCGGAGATGTTTACCTCTACTTGTACGGCATCTGACAGCCTGATTTTCATCAAGGCGATGTAGTTTTCGATAAAAACCAGCTCCTTCGAGATCGGTACGAAATGTTGGTTGTCGTACAAGACATAGCGTAGCAGTTTGCTTAAATCTTGTATGCTTTGTTGAGCTTTGGGCGGACTGAACTCGATGAGCGAATAGATGTTGTTGAGCGTGTTGAACAGAAAGTGTGGGTTCAATTGATTTTTC
>CASGEW010000001.1 GCA_949300615.1 uncultured Bacteroidales bacterium | reverse complement strand
AACTCTTCCCAGCCGGTGTCGTTGTTGTCCTCGGCCGACTCTACCGGATTTCTCAGAGCCCTGTCTCCTCCGGCTATCAGACCGATGACCAGTGTGTTGGGCATTCCGAACGTGGGAGGTATCTCCGAGGCGTCCAATACGCCCAGGCGGCCACTCGTACCCGCTCCCATATAGAAAATTCGTCCTCCTTTTTTCATTCGTTTGACGATCTCGGTAACCAATTTCTCGATTTGGGGAATGGCTTTCTCTACGGCATAAGGGACCTTTTTATCTTCGTTGTTGATCTGTTCCAGTAATTCGCGTACCGAACATTGTTCTAAATGGTCGTATAGGGAGGGTTGTTCTGTAATCTTTACAAACGTCATGGTTTTTCCTGTTTTTGTTGGTGAAATAAGACAAGCCCCTCTAACGGGGATGGCAAGATACGTTCCATCTCTTTGCCGAATTTAGGGGCCAGGGCCCGCCACGTTTCGGCAAAATGGTAGGCGATGGATCCGGTGGCGTGGATAGTGGTCAGGTGGCTGGGATAGAAAGCGATGTTCCGCTCGAAAAAGAGCGAAAATTCCCGCTCTATCAACTCCTTTATTTCCGGCTTATGCCGGTTCCGGTGGATAAAAGGGGCAAGCGAGGCTAAAAAACGGTTCGGGTAAGGTTGTGAATATATCCGTTCTAATAGTCGGGTTTCGGATAGTTGCAGGGATTCCAACAGTTCCTCTTTGATGCCGACGGGAAGAATCCCTTTCAGGCAGTCGGCCACCAGCCGTTTTCCCAAGGCTGCCCCGCTTCCTTCGTCGCCTAAGATGAATCCCAAAGGGGCAACGTGGCGGACAATCTCTTTTCCGTTGTACAGGCAGGAGTTGGAGCCTGTCCCCAGAATAACGGCAATGCCTTCGGTATTGCCACATAAGGCCCGGGCTGCTCCCAACAAATCGCTGCAAACCTCGATTTTTTGGGCAGGGATACCGGAATACTCTATGCTGCGGATGATTCGGCTGTTTATTTCGTTACCGGAACACCCGGCGCCGTAATAATAGACGGCGTCGATTGTTTCGATTTTTGATAACCGGGGAACCAACTCTTTTTTTAGAGTAGCGGTTATCTCCGTTTCCGACTGAAAAAAAGGGTTGATACCGGAAGTCCGTATTTTTTCCGTCCTGTTTCCGTCTGAAATCAGGCACCAGTCTGTTTTGGTCGATCCGCTGTCTGCAACGAGTATCATCTCCGGTTGAATTTTAATGGTGTTTGAACCGATGAGAGGTAAAGCCCTGATATGGTAAAGAGCCCGTTTATCATTAACAGTTCATATCCGAACCGGTATGGAGTGTAGCGGGCGGTCAAGAGGTCGAGCAGGAAGCAGAAAACCGGGGATATGAAGGCTATGTACGGTATCCAGTTGTCGTTGGCTTTTTGTTTGGTAAATAGCCCGAAAAAGAAAAGCCCCAACAGCGGCCCGTAGGTGTAGGAGGCCACGATGTAAATGGCATCTATGATGCTTTTGTTGTTGACCGCTTTGATGATGACGATAATCAGGACAAAGAGTACCGATATGGCGATGTGTGTCAGTTTCCGGATTTTTTCGGCTCGCTTCTCTTCTATTTTTTCAATTTCGAGGATGTCGATGCAGAAGGAGGTTGTCAATGCCGTCAAGGCCGAGTCGGCACTGGAAAAGGCTGCTGCAATGATTCCGATGCTGAAAAAGATAACGACCGCTGCTCCCAAATATTGCGTGGCGAACATGGGTAGCATCTCATCGCTCAATGCCGGCAAGGCTATTCCTTTGGCCTGGGCATATACGGCCAACAAGATTCCCAGTGAGAGGAACAGCAAGTTGACCGGAATGAAGGCGATTCCGTACGAATACATATTTTTTTGCGAATCTTTCAGCGTGCGGCACGACAGGTTCTTTTGCATCATGTCCTGGTCCAGCCCGGACATGACGATGGTAATAAAAATACCGCTGAGAAACTGTTTGAAGAAATTCTGCGTCGTGAACCAGTCGTCAAAAACAAAAATACGCGACCGCTCGTCGTTTGCGATGGTTTGAATCACGCCGGCCAAGTCGAGGTTCAGATCGGACATGACCGTATGGATAATCAAAACCAGCGATCCCAGCAGGAAAAATGTTTGCAACGCATCTGTCCATACGATGGTCTTGATGCCGCTACGGTGCGAATAGAGCCAGATGAGCAGGATAATGCCTGCGGTAGTTGCGACGAACGGTATCTGCCAGCGGTCGAATACGTAGTGTTGCAAAATCAGTACCACGATGTAGAGCCGGGCCGCTGCTCCGATTGTTTTAGACAATAGGAAAAACGATGCCCCCGTCTTGTATGCCCGATTTCCGAACCGCTCTTGGAGGTAGGTATAGATGGAGGTCAGGTTTAGTTTGTAATAGAGGGGCAATAGCAGGTGTGCCACCACCAGGTATCCTACCGCAAAGCCTAAAACGGTTTGCATATAGGTCATGTCGATGCTTAGCGGCATACCGTTGTTGCTTTTCTTCCCGGTCAGGTATGAGATAAACATCAATATGCCGAAATAACAGGCTAAGATGATTAAGATAAGAGACTCGTTCATAAATCGGGTACCTGATTTCGGTTATTGGCAATGGAATGTTATCATCTCGGTAATGGCCTTCGTACAAACCGGACAGAAATAATCGACCTGGAAGTGGTTCATCAGACAATGTATGTAGGGTCGGTATATCCCTTTTTGCAGGTACCCACCGCCCTCGTACACGCCCAACCTGTCCGTGTTGGTTTTGTCGGCCGGGGTAGGGATAGGCGTATCTTTCTTCAACATCTTTTTCCACTCTTTTTTATCGAAATCGGTCAAGGTCGTCAGGTTCGCCTCCCAGGGCTCTACCTGTAACGGATAGAACTCGTTTGTTTCGGTACCTCCTACATATTCATCCGCCAATCCGGTAAGCAGGTGGCTGAGTTCGTGTATATAGACCTTTCCGGTAGAGCTTGTCTGTTGGGCAGAGCTGATACCGTAGAAGTTGTAGATACCTCCACCACCGTATCTGTCGGTATTGGTCAGGATGTAAATAATGTCGTAGGGTACTGCCGCAGCAAGGTCTTTTATGGGTTGTAGATTGTCTATCATCTGGTAACGTTCGATATCGAGCGTGTTGAACTTGGCCGATACGGCGGTATTTTTCCATTCGTTTTGACGCGGTTTACTTACCCCCGATTCGGGCGAGGCTATCCATACGCCCCGTATGTTGAACTTTTCTTTGTTTTCCTTGTAGGGAGAGAACGAGAAGATTTGTTCGGCGAAATAGCGGCAGGCCTCTTCAAAAGCCTCCCGTTCGTCGGTGCTGTATCCTTCGGCTATTAAAGCGATGTCCACGCAATGCTGAGGATCGCCGTTTACTATTACATCAAAAGCTTCTCCCAACGGTTTAAGTTTTTGGATGGTGTAGCTGTCCGGTTGGATGGTGTATTCAAACCGTTCTTCCCACTCTCCTTTTTTGTTACGGCTGTCCAGCACTATTTTTACCGGTTGTTTGGGATAGGGGAATGTAACGCCTTCCGGATAGCATTTGGGAGTGGTGTGGGCCTCTTCGGTTGCTTGCCACTCTTTGAACAGGCTGCAATATCCTCGCGAGTAGATTAGCTTTCCGCTTGCTGCGTCGATGATGCGGAAGCGGTGGTTGCCGTAATCGAATTTGTCTGTCAGGTTGGTTTTTGAACCGCCCCAGTAGGGCTCTTCTTTTATTTTGTCGAAATAGATGGTTTCTGTTTCCGCGTTTCCGCACCGGAAATAATCGAAACGCATGGTCTTGTCCAAGAAAAAATCTTCAAAGACTTGCGCCTGCAAAGGTAGCAGTGTGGCCAGGGAACAGCAAAGGGTTAGAACACGAGTTTTCATAATCATTCAGGTTTGTACAAAAGTAATGTTTTTATTGGAAGAAGCCGTTGTGCGGACGTTTTTTTCAACAAAAAAGCACCCGGGATAACGGCAAGACGTCGTCCCGGGAGGATAGAATGAGTAAAATTTATACAGAATTAAAGAGTAGGTATCAATAAAATTGAATCAAGATACTCGTTTTACCAATCATTCATCGCAAATAACATTGTGTGAGTCTATTAGCCGGATCATTTCTTTCTTATCTATATTCATTTCATAATAGTTGTCACGAATCACCAATCCGTTTACACTTTTGGCATAAATGGCCGAAACATTGGGGCTATCCGATTCAAATGTATTTCCCTCAATCAGAATATTTTTATGTATAGGCCCTTCATATTTCCTGTACTCAGGAGAGATATGAATAACAGGCCCTCCGCATTGAATAAAGGTATTTTGGCGGATGGTAAGGTTGTGTACCGGTCCGGACTCGAACCAGCTCATGGCATCATCGGCTACGAGAATGGCACTCATCTGCGTACCATAGAAAACATTGTTTTCAATCAATGATTTCTTTCGAGTAGTCAGCAATATTCCACGGGTAGGGATGCGGGAGAATCGGTTGCCTGTAATTTCAACTTCCGGGGTCCAGGTTACATTTTCCACAACTACATTGGAAAGAGAGCTTACCTCGGTTGGTATCTCCTTGTTTAAGGAGATGACCATCTCACGGGGATTCTCTAAACGGGCTTCCGTTACCTTGCCCGACCAAACTTGGCACAGGCTTTCTGCATTGACCAGTTCTACCTCGTCCCCTTTAAAGAATGCTTCAAAACCGTAGGTCTGAGGATGCATAAAACGGACCTTCACAGTTTTTGCATCCAGGTATTCCATTATCTTTAAATGAGTTCCATGCACATTAATCGGGTCGTCATGGGCTCCTGAAAAGAGACAGTTGGTGATTCGGATTTTTCCTTTACATCCGGAAACATGGATAAAGTCAGCAAAACCGGCATTCGTCCTGCCCGAACCGGGTTTGGGCATAAAGTTGCTATGGTCAAAGCCGATGTTTTCACTATATTGGCATACAACGCCGAAATTGCCCAGATAATAGAAATTTACATTCTCCAAACGAACATTCTCCGACTGGTTTATAAAACCGCAAACTTCATCACGTATGCCATCGCGCATTTGAAATACCGTGCCGGGACGAGCTTGTGGCTCCTGTTCATATTGGAGATAAAGCAGGTTCGGACGTAATTCCACCGCCTTTTTCAGTCCGTCCATCGGGCTCCATGAACGCCAGGTTATATCTTTTATGGGGTCATACGATTGAGCTATGCCTCCGCTGAACGACCAGCCATCACCCTGCCAGATCAATTTCCCGTTTTCGATTTTATAGGAAGATGTAGGGTGTACCTCTACGATCAGGTAATTATTCCCTGCCTCCTTCACCGTACATTCTGTTTGGGTTGGATGGCTGTTGTCGATGTTGAAATTTTTAAGAAGTATATTCTGGCAATTATCTACCACAAAAGAGGTCATTTCTCCTGTCATCAGAAGCGTAGAACCACATCCGTCAATCGTTACATTTTTCAAATCCTTCAACCATAAGGCAATATGCTTTACCGGATTTGGGTTTTCGGATTCCGATGTTGTATTGGAGACATAATAGAGCTTTTCAACCGATTCGGAACGGCTGAAATCATATACGCCGGGATGTAACTTTATGGTTACGGGTTTGCCTTTGTATTGGGAAACCGTTTCCAATACTGTTTTCAGCTGTACATTATCAGCCCCTTTTACAGGATTTACTTCTATGATTTTATCTGATGCAAACAAATTGCTATTATTGCCTATGAACGATAACAGCACCACGCATATTGTTTGACAGATAAATTTCCACATATCGAAAGAATAGCCCGTTTACATGATTCCGTTCAACATTCCGTAGAAATAGACCGGTTTCAGGATGTATTTCTTCAAAATCCAAGCGGCCCACTGTTCTTTGGAGGTGTCCAGCAAAGAGAAGGGGAAGGAGATACAAGGATTCTTGTCGTAATCGAACTCGCAAAGCAGTACGTGTCCGTAATCCGTAACGATGGGACAAGCTGCATATCCGTTGTATTTTTCTTGCGGCTCTTTGCCTTCCATCAGGGCGATCAGGTTTTTGGCAGCTACCGGTACCTGCATCCGTACGGCTGCCGAAGTTTTGCTGGTGGGGATACCGGCCACGTCGCCCAATGAGATGATGTTGGGATAGGTCTTGTGTATCAACGTCTCTTTGTCCACCATCGCCCAGCTTTCTGCGGCCAGTTTACCTTCGGTCCATCCCAGCCCGGAGTCGCGCACGAAATCGGGGGCGGACATGGGCGGGGTAAAATGCAGGAAGTCGTAATCTTCGGTAAACGGGGTAACGATGGTTTCATCTCCTTGTTTTTCTACTTTTTCAAAATATACGCGTTTGGCGGCAGTATCTACCCCTTTTACCCGGCAGAACAGGTTGATGGAGACGTTGCGTTCGTGGTAGATTTCTTCCAACCGGGGGGTGAAGTAGGGCACGTCGTACAACTCGTGCGATGCTGTGTAGTAGTCCAGTTTCAGGTTTTCGCGGTTGTTTTGTTTTCGGCTCTGGTGTTCCGTTAGCAAACAGATTTTTTTAGGAGCTCCTCCACATTTGAGTTTGGTGTATGTGTCGGTAAAGATGCCTCTTCCTCCGGTTTTGGCAAATTCCAACATGGCTTTCCACGTTTTCTGGGCACCGTCAAAATCGTATATGCAGTGGGCATTTCCTTGTCCGAGTGTTTCGAGAGAGATACCTTCCACTTTGTTCCAGTTGATCTGTAACCCCGGGGTCAATACCAAAAAGTCGTATGATATCTTTTCGTTTTGGCCGGTTGTAACTTGTTTCCAAACGGGATCGACAGCTATCACAGAATCTTTTATCCATTTTACGCCGTTGGGAATACAATCTTTTTGTTCTTTCCAAACCTCGTCCGGTTGGTATTCTCCGGCTGCGATGAGGGTAAATCCGGGTTGATAATATTGACGGTCGCTAGGGTCGATCAAGGTAATATCCGGATCATTGAGCCATCGCATCAACCGGGCTGCCATACTAAGGCCAGCAGCTCCTCCACCGATAATTACTATTTTTCCTTTTGCATCGCTCGAATAGGCAAATGTGTCGTCGATACTGATGGTCGAAATAATTCCCATCGAAGCCAGCATCTTTAAAAACGTACGTCTGCCTATGTCGTCTTTGTGTTTTGATAAAGATTCTAACTGTTTAAACAATTCATCTTTCATAAATGTAAATATGTAGTGTGTGTTTATAAATTTTTTTGAGTGTTGCAAAGTAAATAAAAATTTTATACCTGTTTGTGTGCTTTTTGTGGTTTTTTTAAGCAAAATGTTTGGTAATCTTTCATTTTTTTGTTTAGTTCTGTTTGTTAGGACAATCGTAATTAATGAGTTCGTTTCCGGAATTCAGTCGGAGTTACGCCTACTTTTTTTCGGAAAAATGTGGAAAATTGTCCGGCGTTTTCAAAGCAGAGTTCGTAGGCTATTTCCGAAATATTGCGTTGTGATCCGGTAAGCATCTCTTTGGCTTTTGAAAGCCGCAACTGGGCCTGGTATTGGGCGGGGGAGACCCCGGTATAGCCTTTGAACATACGGCGGAACCGGGAGTATCCGACGCCTAACTCTTCGGCTATTTCTTCCGGGGAAGAGGAACTGCCTATTTTGTCTTTCATTAAAATACGTGCTCGGTTGATGATGTTCACCTCCATCGTGTTGCTCAACGTGTTGTTCCTGTCTTTGTAATAGACCGCCCCCAGAATATGCAGGACGATACTGGATATGATCTGTTGGTATCCGGCCTTCTCCTCTTCCGAAAATTTCATAATGTCTTCATACAGGCCTACTATAGTCGAACTTACCCCGATTTGGTGCAATGGTTCCTCGATCGAGAAAAAATGTTTTTCAACCCGCCGGTCTATGTGCAACCCTCGGAAGCCTACCCAATACTCGTCCCAACCTGTCTCCGGGTCAGGGTAGTAGCTGTGCCACTCTCCCGGAAACAATAAAATCATGGTTCCGGCCTTGATCAGCTGTTTTTTACAGGATTGCGAAGAAAAATAACCGCTGCCTTTGGTGATGTAAACCAGCTGGTATTCATTCAAAATACGTCCCGATAACGGTTTGAAATCATACGTTTCCGGATGTTTGGTCAGCGGGTAACGGCTTTGCGGTTCTATCAGTTGATGGCCTATGGTGGTGACTACGATGCCCCACTCTTCGTCCGTGTTGCTGATGGTTAGGTATTTGTGGCTGCTGGTTTCGAGCAAATTCATGTCAAAATTGAAAAGTATAATGTCATTTTTGTAACACAAAGATAGATTATAATTTCTATTTTTGCACTTGTAGAAACTGTTTTTTTTAAGTTTATCATGAAGAGACACAATTTTTTAGCTTTCGATTTAGGCGCAACCAGCGGGCGTGCGGTATTGGCAACCATGGATGGTGTCAAATTTGAAATGCGGGAGATACTGCGCTTCCCCAACGCTATCATGGAGTTGCATGGAAAATATTATTGGGATATATTCTCTTTATACAAATCCTTAAAACAGGCGCTGGTTATTTGTGCCGAGCAACAGATAAAAATCGACTCGATCGGTATCGATACGTGGGGAGTAGATTTTGCCTATATCGGTGCCGACGGAACTATTCTGGGGCTTCCCCGTGCCTACCGAGATCCCTATACGGTAGGTAAGCCCGAGGAATATTTTAAAATTGTCTCTCAAAAAGAGGTGTACGACAAAACCGGGATTCAGATTATGAATTTCAACAGCCTCTATCAGCTCTTTGCGGCCAAACAAGAGGGGTATACTCCGTTGGAAAAGGCCGACAAGATTCTGTTTATGCCCGATCTGCTGTCGTATATGTTGACCGGTCGGCAGGTGTGCGAATATACAGATGCCTCTACCTCGCAAATATTGAATCCCAGAACCAAGAAGTTTGAATCGTCGTTGCTCGAAGCCATCGGCATTTCGTCGTCGCTGTTGCATGACCCGATATTCCCGGGGAGTGTAGTTGGTGAGTTGACCGATGCGCTGGCCTCCGAAACGGGGATCGGCAAAGTACCTGTCGTGGCAGTGGCGGGACACGATACGGCCTCGGCAGTAGCTGCCGTACCCGCACGGAATAAGCATTTTGCCTACCTGAGTTCGGGTACCTGGTCGTTGATGGGGATAGAGACCGAAGAACCGATTATCACGGAATCCTCCTATCGGTTGAATTTTACCAACGAAGGCGGTATAGAGGGGACTACCCGTTTTCTGAAAAACATAACCGGTATGTGGTTGTTGGAAGAGTGTCGGAAAGAGTGGAAACGGGAGAAGCGTACCGAATATACCTATTCGCAAATTGTAGAGATGGCCGAAGCCGCCGAGCCCTTCCGCTCGTTGGTAAATCCCGATGAGCCGGAGTTTGCAAATCCTCCCGGTATGATAGAGGCCATCCAGACCTATTGTAAACGTACCGGACAACCTGTTCCGGATACCCATGCCCGCATCATACGCACTATCTTTGAAAGCCTGTCATTGCGTTATCGTCAGGTATTGGAGTCGTTGGAAGAGCTTTCGCCTTTCCCCATCGAATGTTTGCATATCATTGGCGGAGGGTCGAAGAACAACCTGTTGAATCAGTTTACGGCTAACGCAATCGGAATACAAGTTATAGCCGGCCCTTCGGAAGCTACGGCCATAGGCAATGTCATGATACAGGCAAGAGCCATGGGATTGGTGAACGACCGTATGGAGATGCGTCGGGTGATAGCCCGGTGCATAGAGACCTCTGTTTTTCAACCGCAGGAGAGGGAGTTGTGGAACGCAGCTTATGCAAAGTATCGGAAAATCGTAACAAGATAAAATCAAATTAAAATAAAGACGTACTATGGGAAAGAGTGAATTAGTAAAAACAGCTTTTGAGGCAGCTACCGAGAGATATGCAGCCGTAGGAGTAGATGTCCAAAAAGCCATGGATCAGTTGCAGCGGATACAGTTGTCTTTGCATTGCTGGCAGACGGACGATGTGGTAGGTTTTGAAAATCCCGATGGAAGTTTGTCCGGAGGAATCCAGGTAACGGGTAATTATCCCGGGAAAGCCCGCAATATAGATGAGGTAAGGGCCGATGTCTTGAAAGCCGCCTCTTTTTTGCCCGGAAAGCACCGGTTGAGCCTGCATGAAATTTACGGCGATTTTCAAGGGAAGAAGGTCGATCGGAATGAAGTGGGCCCCGAACATTTTAAGAGTTGGATGGAGTGGGCGAAAGAGAATGGCATGAGCCTCGACTTTAATCCCACCTCATTCTCTCATCCCAAAAGCGGCAACCTGACGTTGGCCAATCCCGACAAGGCTATCCGAGATTTCTGGATTGAGCACACCAAACGTTGCCGTTTGATTAGCGAGGAAATGGGCAAGGCACAGGGAAATCCCTGCATGATGAACCTCTGGATTCACGACGGCTCAAAGGAGGTACCGGCCAGCCGGCTCTATTACCGTCAGATATTGGAACAGTCGCTGGATGAAATTTTCGCTATCGAATACCCCCACATGAAAGATGCTATCGAAGCCAAGTTGTTCGGTATCGGGCTGGAAAGCTATACCGTGGGATCGTACGATTTCTATTTGGGATATGGTGCCAAAAAAGGAAAGATTGTTACGCTCGATACCGGCCATTTCCATTTGACGGAAAGCATTGCCGACAAGATATCCTCCCTGCTGTTGTTTACACCGGAAATCATGTTGCACGTAAGTCGCCCCATCCGCTGGGACAGCGACCACGTAGTCATTCTGAACGACGATTTGCTGGACCTCTCCAAAGAGATTGTCCGTTGCGGAGCCATGGACCGTGTCCACATCGGGTTGGACTATTTCGATGCTACCATTAACCGCATAGGCGCTTATGTAATCGGTTCGCGGGCTACCCAAAAGGCGTTGTTGCAGGCCCTGCTCGAACCGATTGCCAAACTACGTGAATACGAAGCCAACGGGCAATATTTTGAACGGTTGGCTTTGCAGGAAGAGGCTAAATCTCTCCCGTGGAATGCCGTGTGGGATTATTTCTGTCTGGTGAACGATGTACCGGTAGGAGAAGATTTTATTGCCGATATTCAGCAATACGAAAGAGAAGTTACGCTAAAAAGAGGTTAATAGAAAAAGAATCCCTGTATGAATACCTTTATCGGATTATTGATCATAGCCATAGGGAGTTTCGGACAATCCAGTTCATACGTTCCTATTAATAAGGTAAAAGAGTGGTCGTGGGAAAGTTTCTGGTTGATGCAAGGCATCTTTGCCTGGTTGGTATTCCCTTTTCTGGGAGCGTTGCTGGCCGTTCCGGCTGGCAGCTCCCTGTGTCAAATTTTGTCGGTAGATGTTTCTGCTGCTTTTAAGGCGATGGGATACGGAATGCTTTGGGGAGTAGGAGGACTTACTTTCGGGCTGAGTATGCGTTATTTAGGTGTTGCTTTGGGCCAATCCATTGCATTAGGTACCTGTTCGGCTTTTGGAACAATTATTCCGGCCCTGATGAAGGGGACAGATCTCTTTACCGGCTCCGGATTAATCCTGTTGTTGGGCGTTTGTATTACGTTGGCCGGTATTGCCATTATCGGGTATGCCGGAAGTTTGCGGGCCCGGAATATGTCCGAAGAGGAGAAACGGGCCGCCGTAAAAGATTTTGCTCTGACCAAGGGTTTGATTGTTGCTTTGACGGCCGGGATCATGAGTGCCTGCTTCGCCTTGGGGCTCGAAGCCGGAGAGCCGTTGGTGGTAGCCGGTGCCAGCGAACTGTTCAAGACCTTGCCGGCTACGTTGATGGTTACCTGCGGCGGATTTTTGACCAATGCGGCATATTGCCTTTACCAGAACTCGAAAAATAAAACATTCGGCGATTACCGGAAAACGTCGTTGCTGGTCAATAACCTGTTGTTTTGTGCGTTGGCCGGGTTGTTGTGGTATTCGCAGTTTTTCGGCCTCGGCATGGGAAAAAGTTTTTTGGAGCCGGGTAGTGTGATGATGGCCTTTTCGTGGTGTATCCTGATGGCGTTGAATGTGGTTTTCAGCAACGTCTGGGGAATTCTCCTGAAAGAGTGGAAAGGTGTATCACTCCAAACCATCACTGTATTGCTGTTGGGATTGGCCGTGTTGATATTCTCGTTGGTATTCCCGAACCTGTTCTAAGTAAACCCGGGGGAGGAGACCGTAATTGGGGGAATAGAGACGGTGCTATAATTGGCTGATTTCTGATTAAAACATGGAAAAGGACTCAAAGTTGTATATATTATCTATCAGTCGAGTTTGGGCTCTTCTCCTTGGTGGCATACTCATACATTAAACACGTAATAAATTATGAAATATATATATGCTGCTATTGTTGCACTTTTTCTAATTATGGAAGGGTGTAAGACTGAAACGGAAAAAGAGTTATATTTATTACGTAAGGAATTTATTATTCCACCGGATGATGCCAGGCCAGGAGTATATTGGTATTTTATGGACGGCAATTTGTCAAAGGAGGGAATGACCAAAGACCTCGAATCCATGAAACAGGAAGGGATTGGTTTTGTTGTGTTTCTCGAAGTCAATGTCGGTGTCCCTCGTGGAAAAGTCGATTTTTTAAGTGATGAATGGAAAGAGTGTTTTAAACATGCCGTCAAAGAATGCGAACGGTTAGGAATCACGATGATTTTGGGTATCGGTCCCGGTTGGACCGGTAGCGGAGGTCCGTGGGTAAAAGCAAACCAATCCATGAGGCACCTTGTTTCGTCTTCAACACAAGTATCCGGTGCTGGAATCAAAACGATACAACTTGAAAAACCTGTATCTAAACCGCCCTATTTTGGAGAGAGTGCTTTTACTCCGGAATTGAAAGAAAAATGGCTCGATTATTATGAAGATGTTGCCGTATTGGCGTTTCCTTCTACTAATGGTCAGGTGGCCATAAAGGATATAGATGAAAAAGCTTTGTATTACAGAGCTCCATACAGTTCTGTACCCGGAGTCAAACCATATATCCCTCGTGAAATACAGAATGAGCCTGCAAAAACAGGAGAAGTTATATCAGAACCCCAAATAATAGATTTGACCTCTTTCCTGAAAGATGGTTCTATTACGTGGGATGTACCCAAAGGGGAATGGACAATCATGCGTTTCGGCATACGAAATAACGGAGCTGTAACGCGTCCGGCTCCGTTACCAGGTATAGGGTTTGAATGTGATAAAACCGATACTACGGCACTCCTGGCGCATCTGAATGTATTTACAGAAGAACTGTTCAACGTTATAGGCGAACGTAATCCGGGATCAACAGGAGGGCTGAAAATTCTTCACATGGATAGCTGGGAAATGGGAGCGCAGAACTGGACTCCAAGGCTCCGCGAAGAATTCAAAAAACGTAGAGGTTACGACCCTCAGCCTTATTTCCCTGTATATGCCGGTTATGTCGTTGGGAGCAAAGATGTCAGTGAACGTTTCTTGTGGGATTTAAGGCAAACGATGCAGGAACTTATGCTGGAAAATCATGCTTTGGCCGTAAAAAATTATGCAGCTCGACATGGTATGCAGCTTTCAATTGAATCGTACGATATGAATCCCATGCAGGACCTCGAACTCGGAGCCATAGCAGATATCCCGATGTGCGAGTTTTGGAGTCCTGGGGGATATAATACCTCTTTTAGTGCTATCGAAGGGAGCTCGTTGGCAAATATAAAGGGACAGAGGATTCTCCCGTCAGAAGCCTTTACGGCATCAGGTGACGGTTGGCGGCAACATCCCGCATCCATGAAAAATCAGACCGACTGGGCGTTTGCTGCGGGAATCAATAGATTGACTTACCATACGTTCCAACATCAGAGTCTTCCTGACAGTATTCGTCCAGGCATGACAATGGGTGGCTATGGTATTCATTGGGATCGTAATCAGACATGGTGGCCGTATGCCGATGCTTATCATACCTACGTATCCCGGTGCCAGATGATGTTGCAATATGGTGTAACTGTTGCAGATGTACTTTATCTTGCTCCCGAAGAAGCACCGTTCGTGTTCAAAGCACCTGCCTCTGCATTGGGAGGCGATTCGTATTTGCCGGACAAAAAAGGCCATAATTTTGATGTATGTCCTCTTTCTCTATTCCAATCAGCTTTCATGGAAAATGGATATATCACTTTCCCCTCCGGAATGAAATACCGTTTATTGGTTTTACCCGATTTCAAAATGATGACTCCGAAGATGATTAATAAAATGGAGGCTCTCATTAAAGACGGTGCCATCGTTGTCGGATTGCCGCCTGTTTCAGCTCCCGGTCTCACCGATTATCCTAACGCCGACAAACAAATAGCGGAGTCTGTCAATCGAATCTGGGGAGGATACGATATTCCAGACGGACTGGTTTCCAACAAATACGGAAACGGATATATCTATTGGGGGACCGATATCGTCAATAATTCAGAAAATCTATACCCTTCTTATGACATTACATCTGCGGTTCTAAGAAAGATGAATGTCTGTGAAGACTTTTCTGCCGATAATGACTGTTTGCGGTATATACACAAAAAATCGGAAAAGCTGGAATATTATTTCGTGTCCAACAAAACAGACAATAGGGTCAAGGCCTTCTGTTCTTTCCGCGTTTCTGGGGCTCAACCCCATTTATGGGATCCGGTTACCGGAGAAACACGCATTTTGAATACTTTTGAGGACAATGGTACATTGACAACTTTAAGCCTCGAATTCGACAAATATCAAAGCTTTTTCATTGTGTTCGAACCAAAGGATCATATCAAGAGTTCCGGTAAGCCGAATTTTTATGAAACAGAAGATATTCAAACCTTAGAAGGACCATGGACCGTTCATTTCGACGAAGAATGGGGAGGACCAGCCGAAACCATATTTGAAACGCTTACGGATTGGAGTAAAAATAGCGAGGAGGGTATAAAATATTATTCCGGTACAGCTGTTTACTCTAAATCTTTCGATTTTAATGGCGATAAAGGAAAAGGTAAGGTATTCCTCAATTTAGGGAAAGTGAAAATCATGGCGAAGGTTTGGCTTAACGGCAAAGACCTTGGCATTGTTTGGACAGATCCTTGGAGAGTTGATATTACCCATGCGGTAAAAAAAGGGAAGAATGATTTACGCATTGATGTGGTCAATCAATGGGCTAATCGGCTTATCGGAGATGAATTCAAACCTTATGATGGCATTACAAATGGCCAGTGGCCCGAGTGGCTTCTGAAAGGAGAGAAGAGACCATCAGACAGATTTACATTCTCTTCTACCTGGCATTATAATCAAGATTCTCCATTACTTGAATCAGGGCTTATGGGGCCTGTTACTATTTCAAAGGAAATAATAAAATAAGCACCGATGGTCGGCTTTTTGTTTCAAGATTTATGTATAGGTTTGTATTGTAATAGCCAATACCTCGAAGCCCTTAATTGTAGAATAGATTAGTTTATTGAATTATAATATGTTAAACCGAGAATTGGAGTTGGGATTTTACACTCTGATTCGCATAAAAACGATAAAAAATGGCATCAATTATTGACAACAACCCAGCCCTCCGTTTACAGATAGAGCAAATTGCCGAAGTTGCCGGATATTTGTGGGAAAAAGGATGGGCCGAACGCAACGGCGGGAATATTTCCGTCAATCTGACAGAACTGGTAGGAGAAGAAATCCTGACCCTTCCGGCACTTCTGCCACCGATAGAATTAGGCGAGCCGGTAGCAGCATTGGCCGGTAATATTTTTTATGTAACGGGAACCGGCAAACGGATGCGCTATGTGGCGAAAGCCCCGTTTGCAAATGGTTCGATCATTCGGGTAAACGACCAAGGTACGGCCTATGAGATTATCGCCGAGCAACCGGTGATGCCTACCTCCGAGTTGCCCTCGCATCTGGCCATGCACAATTTTTTGCGGGCACGCGGCATAAACAACAAGGTTGTGTTGCATACGCATCCCACCGATTTGATAGCCTTGTCGCATTGCAAACCTTTCATGGATTCGGCTTACATTTCCCGTAAATTGTGGGCGATGATTCCGGAATGTCGGATCATTGTTCCGCGTGGAATAGGGATCATCCCTTACCAGTTACCCGGTTCCATGGAACTGGCCAAAGCCACCATCAAAGAGCTGGACAAACACGATGTCGTATTGTGGGAAAAACACGGAATCTTGGCCGTAGGGGAAGACCTGATCGACTGTTTCGATGCGATCGATACCCTATCCAAATCGGCCCAAATCTATTTGTGTGCCCGTCAAGCAGGTTTTGACCCCGAGGGGATGAGCGAAGCTCAGCTGGATGAATTGGTCCCGGCTTTCAATTTACCGAAATAAGAAAAGTACGATACAAGGTCGTTGGGTTCAGAATAAGGAACTCTCTGTTTGAGAATTTGTCACGATAAATAACCGTTTTGTATGCTTATGGTATGAAAAAACTTTTTTTGCCTTTTGGGGCTTGTCTGATGGTACTTCTTTTTTCCTGTTCGGTATCGAAAACCGATCGGGAACAAGAGTCCCGTCAGATACCCGTTTTGGCTTGGTTCAGTATTCCTGCCGAGCACACCAGCTTAGACCGCTATCTGGAATTGAAGGAGGCCGGGTTTACCCACAGCTTTTCACATACGGCAACCGCCGATGAGGTGGCGGCTGCTTTGGATACGGCGCAGCGAGCCGGCATTAAATTGATTATTACGTGCCGGGAGCTTGAAACGGACCCCGAAGCTACGGTAAACCGGTTTAAGAATCATCCGGCTTTGGACGGTTATTTTTTGAGGGACGAACCCGACCGGACGGCTTTTGCCTCGTTGGGCAAATGGGCTCGAACAATAGAATCGGTGGATAACAAACACTATTGTTATCTGAATCTGCTACCTACGTATGCCTCGTTGGAGGCGTTGAAAACGGATTCTTACCGGGAGTATGTAAATCTCTTTATACAGGAGGTCAACCTTCCGTTTGTTTCGTTCGACCACTATCCGGTGATTGGTGATAGCAGCCTGCGGGGTGATTTCTACGAGAACCTGGAAATCATCTCCGATGAGAGCCGAAAAGCCGGGAAGCCTTTCTGGGCCTTTGCCCTGGCCACAGCACACGATCCCTATCCCATTGCTACCTTGGCATCGTTGCGTTTGCAGGTTTACAGTAACCTGGCTTACGGTGCCCAGGGGATACAATATTTTACCTACTGGACACCCGTGGGTACGATCTGGAATTTCAACCATGCCCCTATTACCGAGACCTTTCAGCGGAGCGAAGTGTATGACAGGGTACGAGAGGTGAATAAAGAGATAAAAGCCTTGTCGCCTGTTTTTTTAGGAGCAAAGCTCCTTTCGGTAGCACATACCGGAGAGATTCCTGTCGGCACGAAACAATTGGTGTCCTTACCGGCACCTTTTGAAGAGGTATCGGCAAACGGTCGAGGAGTTCTGGTATCTGAGCTGGAAAACGGGGAGCATCACTATTTGGTAATTGTCAATCGTGATTTAAAACATCCCCAACAAGTAACGGTTCGATGTACGGGAGAGGTCTCCCGCGTTTTGAAAGATGGATCGTCCGTTCCTGCTGCACGCTATACCCCGACGTTGGCTGTCGATGCAGGAGACGTGTTGATATATACATGGAAAAAATAGAGAAATAAAGCGTACAATATGAGAAAGCAGATTTTGATAGGAGTAATGGCGGGCTTTTCTGTTTGCATGAGTGCCCAGCATCAGCTACCTCCTGCGTGGAATAATGGACAAAAGTCTTCGACAGCGGTACAATATGATACTCGTACCCGGGCTTATATCTCGCCCACGCGCGTGGTCTGGAAAAATGATGGGTCTGGAACACTGATTACCGGACTGGACAATCTGTTTATGCCGGGCAACGGACAAACCGATCTGACCAATGCCCGTATCTGCGTGATGAAAAGCACCAAGACAGAGCATCCCTCAATCCTGCTGGATTTCGGTCGGGAGTTGCAGGGAGGGTTGCAGTTGGTAACCGGAATGCCGGGCAACAAGGAACCGGTCAAGGTCCGTATCCGTTTCGGCGAGTCGGTCAGTGAAGCAATGTGCGATATAGATGGCAAGAACGGCGCCTCGAACGACCATGCCATGCGCGATTTTACCATGCAGCTGCCTTGGTTGGGGGTCAGCGAGGTCGGGAACAGCGGTTTCCGATTTGTGCGGATAGACCTGTTGGACGATGACAGGGAGTTGCACTTGAAAGAGGTGCGGGCCATCTTCAACTACCGGGATATCCCTTATTTGGGTTCATTCCGTTCCAACGACGAACGGTTGAATCAAATTTGGATGACGGGGGCCTATACCGTCCATCTGAATATGCAGGAGTATCTGTGGGATGGTATCAAGCGCGACCGTTTGGTTTGGGTAGGCGATTTGCATCCCGAGGTGATGACTGTCAACAGTGTGTTCGGTTACAACGAAGTAGTTCCCAAAAGTCTCGACCTGGCGCGCAATACTACCGCTCTGCCCAACTGGATGAGCGGTATCAGCTCCTATTCCATCTGGTGGATTCTGATACAACGCGACTGGTATTATTATCATGGAGATAAGGAGTATTTGCAACAGCAGCAGGAGTACCTGACCGGATTGTTGAAGCACCTGTTTACCAAAATCTCTCCGTCCGGGAAAGAGCAGTTGGATGGAAACCGTTTCCTGGACTGGCCTTCCAGCGAGAATCCCAAAGGCGTCGATGCCGGGTTACAGGCATTGATGGTCATGGCCATGGATGCCGGCGGCGAACTTTGTGCAGAACTGGGCGATGAGGCATTGTCGAAACAGTGCGCTGAAAAGGCCGCGTTGTTGCGTACGTATGTACCCGACCATAACAACTCGAAGCAAGGTGCTGCCTTGTTGGCTTTGGCCGGACTGATAGATGCCCGACAAGCCGACCAGGAGGTTCTTTCCGTTGGAGGAGCCAAAAATTTCTCCACATTCTATGGGTATTATATGTTGCAGGCCATGGCCAAGGCTGGTAATTATCAGGGTGCTTTGGATCGCATTCGCGAATTTTGGGGTGGAATGCTCGATTTGGGGGCTACCACTTTCTGGGAAGATTTTAACCTGGACTGGATACCCGGAGCTGCCGGGATTGACGAGATCGTTCCCGAAGGGAAAAAAGACATACACGGCGATTTCGGGGCTTATTGTTACGAAAAATTCCGCCATAGCCTTTGCCACGGGTGGGCGTCCGGCCCTACCTCTTGGTTGAGTGAAAATGTCTTAGGCGTAAAGGTGCTGGAACCGGGTTGTAAAAAAGTATCGATAGAGCCTCATTTGGGCGACTTGGAATGGGTAGAAGGAACTTTCCCCACACCTTACGGGGTGATAGAGATTCGCCATGAAAAACAGGCCGACGGGAAAATAAAATCTACGGTAAAGGCGCCCAAACAGGTAAAGATAGAGAAATAGCGTTTTGGAAATTGTAAAATATGTAAAATATGACGAATAGATTTTTTCTGGTTTTGTGTGTGTCGCTCGGGTTGATGTGGGCGTGTACCCCGTCATCTTCGCTGGAAGTCGGAGATTTGAAATGCGATCACCTGTCCGATCCCTTGGCCATAGACAACACGACACCCCGTTTTAGTTGGATACTCCAATCCCCGAGACAGGGAGCGGGGCAAACCGCGTATCAACTGTTGGTAGCATCCGAGAAAAACAGATTGACAGAAGAAAAGGCCGATCTCTGGAATTCCGGGAAAGTGGTATCGGGTCAATCCAATGGTATCGTTTACAACGGTCTGGCGTTGCAATCCAGGAGTGGAGGCTATTGGAAAGTGCGTGTTTGGGACGAATCGGGAATCGCTTCGGATTGGAGCGAGCCGGCTCGTTTTGGGGTAGGGCTTTTAGAACCGCAGGACTGGCAAGCCCGTTATATCGGGATGGAGCAACCCCGGGGAAAATCCATCTCACCGTTGCTGTATAAACGTTTCGCTTGTCAGAAGCGGCCGAAAAATGCGTTGCTTCATGTCAATTCCTTAGGCTATCATGAGGTCTATATCAACGGTAAGAATATTACGGATGCCGTGTTGTCTCCGGCGGTATCGCAATTCAACAAACATTCGCTGGTGGTAACCTACGATGTCTCCAACTTCTTGCGAAAGGGCGATAACGACATCGTTATCCTGGCCGGCAAGGGATGGTATCAGGAGGGGTTGCCCGGTGTGGTAGCGGGAGGCCCTTACGTCCGCGCCCAATTGGAATCCCAGGAAGCAGGGATATGGAAACCTCTGCTGGTTACGGATCAGAGCTGGTCGGTACGCAACAGCGGTTACGAATCGTTCGGCGATTGGCGGCCCCACCGGTTTGGCGGAGAGATAGTAACTGCATCGGAGTTGCTTCCAGATTTCTCAGACGAAGCGTTGGAGAACGCTCAATGGCAGCCGGTAAAAGTAGTTTCCATTCCCGATTATGCGGCACTCCCGCAAATGGTAGAATTAAATCGTGTTCAGGAGTCGTTCCACCCGGTATCGTACAAGGCCGATGGCGACTCTTCCTGGATTTTCGATATGGGAACCAATCTTACCGGATGGACTCGAATCGAGTTTCCCCCGTTGCAGGCAAACCAGAAAATACGGATCAGCTATTGTGACTTCCTGGATGAAAAAGGCGGTTTCCGGGATGGCGCTTACGAAGATTATTACATTGCCTCGGGAGCAGAGAAAGAGTATTTTATCAATAAATTCAACTACAAGGCATATCGTTACCTGAAACTCTCAAACGTTGCCCAGGCCCCTGAATTGACAGCGATTACGGCCAGTCTCATCCATACGGATTATAGCGGTAAATCCTTTTTCCGCTGTTCCGACGACGATTTGAACGCCATCTACAACATGATTCATTATACCTTGCGCTGTTTGACGTTGGGCGGTTATATGGTCGATTGTCCTCAAATCGAACGGTTGGGGTATGGCGGCGACGGAAATGCTTCGACGCAGACCGTCCAGACCTTGTTCAACCTGGCTCCGCTGTATGCAAACTGGATGCAGGCTTGGGCCGATTGTATGCGCGAAGACGGCAGTATGCCCCATACGGCGCCGAATCCGTACGGTGCCGGGGGTGGTCCTTATTGGTGCGGGTTTATCATTACGGCCTCTTGGGCCACCTACCAGAATTACGGCGACTCCCGTATCTTGGAGCGCTACTATCCCTATATGCAAAAATGGCTGGAATATGTGGCCAAATACACCCAGGAGGGTTTACTCAAAGCGTGGCCCGATACCGATTACCGGAATTGGTATTTAGGCGACTGGGCTACTCCCACTGGTGTTGACCAGACCCATCCGCAGTCGGTCGATCTGGTCAATAACTGTTTCATCTCAGTCTGTTTCCGTACCATGTCCAAGATTGCCGCTTTGTTGGGACGGGACCAGGATGCCCGTATGTATGAAAAACAGTCCGACGAGTTGAATACACTAATTCATGCCACCTTTTATGACAACGAACAAAAAAGCTATGGCACCGGTACTCAGATTGATTTGATCTATCCGATGCTGGCCGGTGTTACGCCCCGGGAAGAGATTCCGCACGTCGTCAATACCCTGTATCGGGTAACGGACGAAAAATACAAAGGCCATCTGGCAACCGGATTGGTGGGGATACCTGTTATGACGGAGTGGGCCGTTCTGAACGGACAGGCCGATTTCATCTACCGGATGTTGAAAAAACGCGATTATCCCGGATACCTCTATATGCTGGACAACGGTGCCACTACTACGTGGGAACATTGGAACGGAGACCGCAGCCGGATTCACAACTGCTACAACGGTATCGGTTCCTGGTTCTATCAATCGTTGGGCGGCATCCGTACCGACGAAAAGGCCCCCGGATACAAGCACATCGTTATTCAGCCCCGGTTGGTAGAGTGGATAAGCTGGGTTGATCTATCCAAAGATACCCCTTATGGAGCGCTAAAACTCCGGTGGGAAAAAGATGATACGACCTTCTCGCTGAATGTGCATATCCCTGTTGGAAGTACTGCTACGGTCTGGTTGCCGGTCAGCCCCCAACAGCTTACCGTTAACGGTCAAGAAAGAGAAGTTTCCACTTCGTTGGAACTCTCTTCGGGAGATTATCGAATCGGTTGTACCCTTTAAGATCAGACTGTCGTATCGGGTAGGAGAAAGGTATCAGAAAAGAACAGACAATGATGAGCAAGATATCTCTATATCTTTGGGGTGTGTTATTCCTTGCAGGCGTGTCGAGCCTGCGGGCACAACACTATACCCGTTCTGTCTCCGACTCCTGGGTGGCTACGGATGCGTTGAACCGCACTGTGAAACCGGCAGGGGAGTATGGCGGATACAGGCCGGAAAAGAAGGTCGGCATCTTTTATTTTCTGTGGATGGGAGCACACGGTTATGATACCCATCGGGGCGATGCTCCGGGAGAGGGTGTGTTTGTTCCGACCGAACAGGATCAAAACAGTCCGTATGATATTTCCAAGCTATTGCGGGACAATCCGCAGCATCCCCAGTACGGGCCGATACACGCCTTTCACCATTGGGGCGAACCTTATCTGGGCTACTATGTCTCAAACGACGAATGGGTAATCGAAAAGCACGTCCAGCTGTTGGCCGATGCCGGTATCGACGTGTTGTTGTTGGACAATACGAACGCCCGTATTTACCTGCCGCAACTGCTTACCTTGTGTAGGGTAATGGCCCGGATGCGGTCAGAGGGGCGCACCACTCCGCAGTTGGCCTCGGTAATCAACTCAGACCCTCGGCGCACCGTGCAGAAATTGTATGATCAGTTTTATAAGCCTGGTCTGTACAAGGAATTATGGTTTTATTGGAAAGGGAAACCGTTGGTATTGTGTCCTCCCGAAGGGTTATCGCCGGAGGTGTCCGATTTCTTTACCTTCCGACGCACCTGGTTCGACTCCGGACAGGCGTGGTTTGGCGACGGAAAAGATCGGTGGACGTGGGGCGACTATTATCCTCAGCGGTACGGTTGGCACGAAAGTCCAGAAAAAGCCGAAGAGATCAGTGTAGCGGCCGCCACACATCCGATGTCGAACATCGGCCGGAGCTATCATGCCGGTAAAGAGCCCGACTATACCCCCCAGACAACCGCTTCCGGTGCTTTCTTTGCCGAACAGTGGAATCGGGTATTCGAGGTTGATCCCGAGTTTGTGTTCATCACGGGTTGGAACGAGTGGATTGCCATGCGCATGAACGACGGCGCCTCGCAATATATGGTCGGGAAACGTATCCAGAAGGGCGAAACCTATTTTGTCGATCAATATAACGAAGAGTTCAGTCGCGATATTGAACCGATGCGCGGCGGGTTCGGCGACAATTATTATTACCAGATGGCAGATTTTATCCGCCGTTATAAGGGAGGTACTCCGGTCGCGAACAGCCAATGCGGAGTGTTGGAAAAATTCCGTTGGGACGAAGTGGAACAGCCCTATTTCGATGATCGGGGAGATACCAAACCCCGAAACCATTTCGGGTATGGAAGTACCGGTCAGCTGGTCAATGCCTCGGGACGGAATGATTTCGTACGGAGCAAGGTAGCTGTTACGAAAAAGAATCTCCATTTCTATGTAGAGACCGCATCTCCCATTGTTTATGCCTCCAATCATTGGATGAACCTGTTTGTTGGGATAGAGGAACGTTCGGCTTCATCTTGGGAGAATTTCCAGTTCCGGGTAAGCGAAGCGGAGATCCCAACTAAGGGAAAGGCTTGGTTGCAGGTGTATGGCGGTGGGGGAAATTGGACAAATAAGAAACAAATAACTTACCGAGTGGAAGGGAATAAATTAGAAATAATCATACCTTTGTCAGAAATGGCATTAAGTTCGGATAAACCTTTCTCCTTGCGGTTTAAGTGGATGGATAACATCCCGTTGGAAGAGGGCGATATCAAGCAATGTATGGAATATGGCGATACGGCTCCCAATAGCCGTTTTTGTTATCTGTTCAACTACCAGTCGAAAAAATAACCTTAATAAATATACACAATGACACACAAACTCATCAAGCAGACAGCAATCATCAGTTGCTTATTTGTCTCCCTTTTTGTTTGGGGAGCGTGTTCCGGAGTGAATGAAAACATACAGGTAACCGGTTTACGTTGCGAGTATATGGATCAGGCCCTTGGCATCGATCATCCATACCCTCGTTTTACCTGGCAGTTTGAGGGGAATGATCCCGCATTTGAACAGAAGAGATACCGTATTCAGGTAGCTACTACCCCTGAACTGTTGGCACAAGGGAAAGCCGATGTTTGGACTTCCGATAAAATAAAAAGCCCTCGTTCGTTGGCCGTTTATGCAGGAGATCCGTTAGCCTCCCATACTCGTTACTATTGGAATGTACAGGTTTGGGACAATCATAATAATCGTTTGGCCGATTCGCCCGTTTCGTGGTTTGAAACCGCCAAGATGAATACCGCTGATTGGCAGGCTCAATGGATAACGGACGATAAGGATAAAGATTTCCGGGCCGCTCCGATCTTCCGGAAAACATTTGCGGCAGAAAAAGATATTCAATCGGCTCGGGCCTATGTAACCGGTGTGGGCTATTACGAGCTTTACCTGAACGGGCAGAAAGTGGGCGACAATATGCTCGATCCCGGTTATACGGCATTTGACAAACGCGTGTTGTATTCAACGTACGACATCACTTCGCAGTTGCAGAAAGGAGAAAATACCGTTGCTGCCATATTGGGTAACGGGTGGTACAATATTCAGTCCGTGGCCGTGTGGGATTTTGAAAAGGCCCGTTGGCGCAACCGTCCCCGGATGATCTGCGAGTTGCGTATCCGCTATACCGACGGTACAGAATCTGTCGTCGTTTCGGATCAGAGTTGGAAAACCTCTTTGGGAGCTGTTACGTTTAACAACCTGTACAGTGGAGATATCTACGATGCTACGGCCGAACAGCCGGGATGGAACAAAAACGGCTTTGACGATTCCCGTTGGGCATCTGCACAACTTACCCAATCGCCGGCTCCTATTGTGCAGGCGCAAACCATGCCGGCTATCCGTATAGAACGCGAGATTAAGCCCAAATCGATGAAAGCGTTCAGCAACAAGTTGTATGTGTTTGATTTGGGTGAAAACATCGCCGGAGGGTCGCGTCTGGCGGTAAAAGGCGAGGCGGGTACCCGTATCACCCTGAAACATGGCGAGCTGTTGAAAGCCGACGGCCGGTTGGAACAGGGAAATATTAACATCTATTTCCGTCCCGTAGATAAATCCGAAGTGTTCCAGATGGATGAGTTTATCTTGAAAGGAACCGGCGAGGAGGAAATTTTTGAGCCGCGTTTCAATTATCACGGATTCCAATATGTAGAGGTGGAAAGCAACAAACCCATCACATTGACCCAAGAGAGTCTCACCGGACTTTTCTTCCACACCGATGTCAATCCGGTAGGGACATTCAGTTGTTCGAACAACCTGCTCAATAAGATATGGGAAGCCACCAACCGTTCGTATCTAAGCAATCTGCATAGTATCCCTACCGACTGTCCGCAGCGTGAAAAGAACGGATGGACGGCCGATGCTCACATTTCGGTCGATTTAGGCCTGCTTAACTACGACGGAATTGCCGTTTATGAAAAATGGATGAATGATTTCATCGACAATCAACGTTCCGAAGGGGATATTTCGGGTATCATTCCCACTGATACCTGGGGTTACGGGATTGGTCCGGTATGGGATGCCGCTCTGTTTATCATTCCTCGGGCCATCTATTCCTATTATGGCGATGCCCGTGTTATCGAAACATTGTATCCCACGTTCGAGAAATATCTCGCTTATCTTCAAACCAAAGAGGTGGATGGATTGCTCAATTACGGCCTGGGTGACTGGTTGCCGTACAAGGCGCAAACCCCCAACGACTATACCTCGTCTTGTTACTATTACCTCGATTACGCCAATATGGCCGAGTTTGCCCGTATCTTGGGGAAAGACCCGCAGCCATACCAGCAAAAGGCCGATACGATAAAAAAACTGATCAATCAAAAATTCTTCCAACCCGAAACCGGCACCTATGCTAACGGAACCCAGACAGCACAGGGATTGGCGTTGTATTTAGGCATTGTACCCGAGGAGTCGGAACAGAAAGTATTTGACAAGTTGGTAGAGGTGGTTAAGGCAACCGACTGTTTTTTGGATTTTGGTGTCATCGGCAGTAAAGTTGTACCGGTGGTATTGACCCAATATGGGGAGGTAGAGATGGCCTATAAGATGGTAGCCAAGGATACGGCTCCCTCGTGGGGATATTGGGTAACCGAAATGGGCGGAACCACGCTGTTTGAAACCTGGTTGCTCTCGCCGAAGTTTAACGATGCTTCGTTGAACCATGTCTTTATGGGTAGTGTCAGTGCCTGGATGTACAATTCGTTGGCGGGAATTGATTTCGACCCCGAAAATCCCGGGTTCAAGAACGTTATCATGCGTCCCCATTTCGTCAAAGATTTGGATTGGGTCAAGGGCGAATACAATGCCGTAAGCGGAAAAATTGTCTCCCAGTGGAAACGGTCGGGCGATGCGGTGGAATATTCCGTTCAGATACCGGCCAATGTAACGGCAACCCTCTATTTACCCGAAGGGAACATCGAAGCGCCTGTAAAAGGGAAAAAACAGAAGGGAGAAAATATCTATTCATTGACCTCCGGAGAGTATAAGTTTATCATTCAATAAGGCGTTTGTATATGAGGTATATATCGTTATTCTTTATTTGTCTGTTCTCTTTTCTTAGTGTCCTCTCTGCTGTGTCGCAGGAAAAGTGGAAAGCAATGTGGATTTCGTCCGAGTTTGCACAGAGTACCACCAACGAGTGGCAATCGTTCCGTAAAGTGGTAACGATTGACCGGGTTCCGAAGAAGTTGATGGCCAGAATTGCGGCTGACAGCAAGTATTGGTTGTGGATCAATGATCAAATGGTTGTCTTTGAAGGATCGTTGAAACGGGGCCCATCTCCGGCTGATACCTATTACGACGAGGTGAATATTGCACCTTATTTGAAAAAAGGGGAGAATACGATTGCCGTCCTGTTATGGTTTTTCGGCAAGAATGGTTTCTCGCACCTGAGTAGCGGTCGGGGGGCTTTGTTGTTCGATTGCCAGGGCGAAGGTATCGAAATTGTTTCGGACCGTACCTGGCAAACCTCCCCTAACCAAGCGTATATGAATACCGACGCGCCCCATCCCAATTACCGGTTACCCGAATCGAACATCCGTTTCGATGCCCGTCGGGAAATAGTGGGATGGAACCGGAGTTCGTTCGACAAAAATTTAGGGGGAGCCATCGAGTTGGTTCCAGCCCAAGCGGCTCCGTTCAACAAGTTGATCAAGAGGCCTATCCCGTTGTGGAAAGATTCCGGCCTTCGCGATTATGTATCGGTACGCAAGTCGCCCAAAGGCGATACCCTGTTTTGTTCCTTGCCCTATAATTGCCACGTAACCCCCTATCTGAAAGTGGAAGCCCCGGCCGGGAAGATGATCGAAATGTTTACTGATCATTACCGGGGAGGAGGACCTGAAAATGTCCGGGCCGAATACATTACCCGCGACGGTGTTCAGGAGTATGAAAGTTTCGGTTGGATGAATGGCCATGAGATGCGTTATATCCTCCCCGAAGGGGTAAAGGTGTTGGAGGTAAAATATCGGGAAACCGGCTACGATACCGATTTTGTCGGCTCGTTCTCCTGTAACGATGAGTTTTATGACCGGCTGTGGCAGAAATCGGCCCGCACGCTCTATGTAACCATGCGCGACACCTACATGGATTGTCCCGACCGCGAACGTGCCCAATGGTGGGGCGACGAGGTGAACGAGTTGGGCGAAGCCTTTTACGCCCTCTGTCCCAAAAGCCACCAGTTGGCGTTGAAGGGAATATACGAGTTGATGAATTGGCAGCGTCCCGATGGCACGATATTCGCTCCCGTTCCGGCCGGAAATTGGAGCAGTGAGCTCCCGTTGCAGATGTTGGCCTCGGTGGGATATTACGGATTCTATACCCAATATTTTTACAGTGCCAACAACGAGTTTGTTCCGGTTGTTTACGACCGTCTGCACCGTTATCTGCATGAAGTTTGGCAGGTTGATGAAGATGGAATGCCCGTAACGCGGCATGGTAACTGGTCGTGGGGCGACTGGGGAGAAAATATCGACTTGGAGTTGCTGACCGCCTCGTGGTACTATCTGGCTTTAAAGGCAGAACGCGAGTTTGCCTTGATGCTGAACAAACAGGCCGATGCCCGAGAAAATGAACAGATGATGCAACGTATAGCCGAGAATTTCGATGCCCGTTTCTGGACGGGGAGCGATTACCGTACGCCGGCGTATCAAGGGAAAACCGACGATCGGGGACAAGCCATGGCCGTGGTAGCCGGACTGGCCTCGAAAGAGAAGTATCCCAAGATTTACCAGGTATTGCAAAAAGAGTGGCATGCCAGCCCCTACATGGAAAAATATGTACTCGAAGCCCTGTTCCAGATGGGTTATCCCGAATATGCCCTCGATCGGATGAAGAGACGCTATCAACCGATGGTCGATGATCCCTATTATACCACTTTGTGGGAAGGCTGGGGGCTGGGGCCTCAGGGATTTGGCGGCGGTACCGGCAACCATGCGTGGAGTGGAGGGCCTCTGACCCTTCTTTCGCAATACGTTTGCGGAATACGTCCCACCGCTCCCGGTTTTGCCAAGTTCGAGGTAAGACCGCAACTGGGTACCCTGACCCAGGCATCGGCCCAGTTGATGTCGGTAAATGGTCTCATAAAAGCCGATGTCCAGCAAGAAAAGCGTAAGATAGCTGTAACAGTAACCGTTCCAGAAGGGACAGAAGCCGAAGTTATCTTGCCGGGGAAAATAGAATCGGTATCGAATTTTACCGGGAAATGGGAGAAAAATCGAGTTATTCTCCCTGCCGGAGAGTATGTAGTTAAAGGTAAAAATTAGGTAGAGTGAAGAAATATCGTGCAACATTAATTGGCTTGGGTGTACTCCTTACGGTCTGCTCCTGCTCCATGAACGGCCCACGGAAAGGCGAATTCAAACGCCCGGATAATGCCTATTATCCGATGCCCTTTTGGCATATGAATGGTCATCTGACCCGCCAGGAAATAGAGAGGCAGTTAGATAAGGCTTATGGAGAATCCGGTTTCGGAGGCGTGGCCGTATTGCCGGTATCCTCCCGTCCGAGTTGGCAAAACAGCTCTGTTATCGTGTCGGGAACGACTCCCAAGTTTTTGTCGGAAGAGTATTTTGAACGTTACAAAGATATTGTAGAAATATCGAAAGCTGCCGGCAAAGAGGTGATTATGTACGACGATGAAGATTTTCCCAGCGGGATAGCCGGGGGGCAGATGCGGGAACTTTATCCCGAAGCATTGCGTAAAAAACTGGATAAACAGGAAGTGGTGGTATCGGCCGGAAAAACCGCCCGCCTGATCCTTCCGCGAGGGACGTTGATGGCGGCCGTGGCCATGGATACCGTTTCGTTGGAGCGGATCGACCTGACGGATACCTTGAAAGAGAACGTGTTGGAATGGACACCCGAGTCGGGTGTTTGGCGGGTTATGCTCTTTACCTGTGTGGACGATGGCGACGGAGTTGTCGATTTCATGGATCCCGAGTCGGTCGATAAATTTATCGGGCTGACCTACGACAAATATGCCGAGCAGCTCTCTTCCTATTTCGGGAATGTTATCAAGCGTGTATTCATCGACGATGTCGGTTATGTCTTTCACGCGTGGGGATGGACTCCGAAACTGAATGATAAATTCAAGGAGATCAACGGTTTCGATCCCGAGACCTACTATCCGGCTTTGTGGTACGACATCGGGCCCGAAACGGCCGCAGCCCGTGTGGCCTTTCACAATACCCGGGCCGAACTGCTGGGCGAAGGATTTCCCCGCAAAATATCCGAATGGTGTGTCGCACACAAGCTGGACTTAACCGGTCATCCTCCTGCCAATTACGAGGCGTGTCCCGATGCCCATTTCGATATTTTCAAGTTTTACCGCCATATGCAGCAACCGCTGATGGATATGATACACGGTTATACCTACGGCCGTCCCGGCTATAACCTGATCAGTTCCGTTTCTGACTATTACGGACGCAACATTACGGCCGCAGAGGCATACGGAAACTTTCGCGAGAAATTTGATAAAACGCTCATGTATCGTGCCATTATGGAGTTGTTTACCCGGGGAGTGAACCGGGTTATCCCGCACGGGATGTGGTATTCGTACCATCCCGATTCAGTTACCATATTGCCTCTGATCTCGGCTTATAATCCCGATATTGCTGCCGATCTGAAACCCTATAACGATTACGTGGCCCGTTGTTCGTATATGTTGCAACAGGGGTATCGGGCTACCGATGTGGCCGTTATTTATCCGATAAAAGCCTTGCAGGGGTGGTATCCCTTCAAAGAGCACTCATCCATGTTGGGCGATCGCATATCGCCTGAAATCGACTATTACCGTTTGAGCGACATTTTTACCCGTCGGATACGACGGGATTTTATATTTGTCCATCCCGATTTCCTGGCTACGGACGATTACGAGGTAACCGGAGGTATTCTCCGTCGTGTAGCATCGGGCGAGGAGAAAAATCCTTTCCGGGTGATTGTAATGCCCGGCGGGAAGGTGATGTCGGTAGAGACGTTGAAAAAATTGAAAACCTTCTATGATCAGGGAGGCAAGATTTTGGCCACCACCCAACTTCCGTATCTTTCGTCAGAGCCCAGGCGGGATGCCGAGGTACAGGCATTGGTAAAAGAAATTTTTGGTATAGAACCTGCTGCGGTAACCGATTCTCCGGTAAATGAGAACGCACAAGGTGGGCGGGCCTTGTTCATTGCCCACATCGACGAAAAGAGTTTACATTCGGCATTCGACCGTTTGGGCGTCTCCGCCGATGTCCGTTTCCCCCGTATGGGTATTCTTGAAAGCGGACGGGGAGAGCTCTCTTATTTGCATCGCAAGGTTGCTGCTACCGAGATCTATTTCTTTGCCAATTCAAGCGATGACCGGGTCGATACTCCGGTAGAGTTACGGGGAACGATGGAACCGTCGGTTTGGAATCCCTATACCGGAGAGATCGAAAAAATAGAGAACTTTGAACACCTGAACGTGAATGGTGAAGATTATACCCGGATACAATTGACACTTGATCCGGTACAATCCACCCTGATCGTATGTAAAAAATAACAACTAAAAATAGAATTGATTATGAACAGAATTGTATTGAATGAAACCTCCTATTTCGGAGCAGGATGCCGTTCGGTTATTGCCGTTGAGGCCAAACGTCGTGGGTATAGAAAAGCCTTTTTCGTAACAGACAAGGATTTGATAAAATTCGGTGTAGCGGATAAAATCTCGCAGGTATTGAATCAAGCTGCCATACCGTTCGATGTATATAGCGATGTAAAGGCTAACCCCACAATAAAGAATGTGCAGAATGGGGTAGAGGCATTTAAAAAATCGGGAGCGGATTTCATCATTGCTTTGGGTGGCGGATCGGCTATCGATACGGCCAAAGGAATTGGTATTGTGGCGAATAATCCTGAATTTGCCGATGTTAAATCTTTGGAAGGAGCCGTTGATACACGTTTTCGGGCTGTACCTACCTTCGCCCTGCCGACAACCGCCGGTACCGCTGCCGAGGTTACCATCAATTACGTCATCATAGACGAAGAGGCCAGAAAGAAGATGGTTTGTGTCGATCCCAACGATATTCCGACGGTAGCGATTGTCGATCCGGAATTGATGTATTCGATGCCCAAGGGGCTGACGGCAGCAACCGGGATGGACGCCTTGACCCATGCCATAGAGGGATATATCACCAAAGGGGCCTGGGAAATGACCAATATGTTTGAATTGAAAGCCATCGAGATGATTGCCAAACATCTGAAAAATGCCGTTGATGACGGCCAGAATCAGGAAGCCCGCGAAGGGATGGCATTGGCACAGTACATCGCCGGAATGGGATTCTCAAACGTCGGGTTGGGTATTGTACACTCCATGGCCCATCCGCTGGGAGCGTTCTACGATACGCCTCATGGGGTAGCCAATGCGTTGCTGTTGCCCTATGTGATGGAGTATAATGCCGAATCAGACGCTGCACCGAAATATTTGGATATAGCCAAAGCCATGGGCGTAGATACCGCCAACATGACGGTAAAAGAGGGTGTAAAAGCGGCTATTGATGCCGTTAAACGACTTTCAATCAGCATCGATATACCGCAGAAGCTGCATGAAATAGGGGTAAAGGAAGAGGATATTCAATCGTTGGCAGTAGCTGCTTACAACGATGTTTGTACCGGAGGAAATCCCCGGGAAACCTCTGTGGCCGATATTGTCGGGTTGTATAAAAAAGCATATTAATTAAAAAGAGGAAACCTGTCACAATCTGTGGCAGGACCTTTATATAATCCTTAATACGGGTAAGATAAATGCATGAAAAGACGATGAAAAAAATGATAAAAAATATTTCGGCAGTAGTCGCCTGTTCGCTCTTTTTTCTTTCGTGTGCCGAGCCGGGGAAACAGCTGCAAAGCGGTTTCATCGCACCGCCCGATACCGTACAGACCAGCGTATATTGGTATTGGATTTCCGGCAATATATCGAAAGAGGGGGTAGTCAAAGATTTGCAATCGATGAAAGCCGCTGGGATCAATCGGGCCTTTATTGGCCAGATTGGATTGACGCCGCAGGAGACACCGATCGGCCCGGTACGGATGTTTACCGACGAGTGGTACGACATTGTACATACGGCCTTGAAGACGGCTACGGAGTTGGGTATTGATATTGGAATGTTCAACTGTCCCGGATGGAGCCAGGCCGGAGGCCCGTGGGTAAAACCCGAACAGGCTATGCGTTATTTGGCTACTACCCGTACCGAGGTGCAGGGAGGGCAAAAAGTATCGATTACTTTACCTAAGCCCGAGGGCCCGTTTCAGGATGTAAAGGTCTTGGCCTATCCGGCTCCCGCCATAGATGTGCCGGTATTGAATACTCAAAATGCCCGTATCTTGGCTCCGTCCATTTCCAATGCCTCCCGCATGATAGACGGTAACCTGGAAACATCCGTACAGTTTTCCCGACCGGGCGATGCGGTGATCGATATTCTGCCCCATAAGCCGTTCACATTACGCAGTGTACGGATACAGACTACCGAAGCGCCGATCAATAATGCGGTCGATCTTCTGGTAGGAGAAAACGGCGACTATCGTCCGTTAAAGAGTTTTGTCATCAATCGTACCAATGCCGGTCGGGAGGTAGGTTTCGACCCCTATGCCCCTGTTACCATAACCGTTCCTCCTACCGAGGGCAAACGGTTTCGGCTGGTCTTTAAAAACACGACAGCCGGAAGCGGTATCCGGGAGTTGGAATTGTCAGCCGTACCGTTGGTAGAACGTTATTCCGAGAAATCGTTGGCCAAGATGCACCAGACCCCATTGCCTTATTGGCAGGATTATATGTGGCCGGTACAGGAAGAACCCGGCGATGCCTCGTTGGTGGTGCCGGCAGACCGGGTGATGGATATTACCGATAAACTGGATGGCGACCTCTTGACATGGGAGGTACCTGAAGGGAAATGGGTGATATTGCGAACCGGAATGTTGCCCACCCAGGTGATGAATGGTCCGGCCATTGAAGATGGAATCGGATTGGAAGTGGATAAGTGGAGCCGCGAACATTTAGCCGCACATTACGATGCATACGTAGGCGAGCTTTGCCGCCGTATCCCGGTAGAAGACCGAGAAGCCTGGAAGGTTATCGTCTCTGACAGTTACGAAAAGGGCGGACAAAATTTCGGAGACGATTTCTTTGAAGATTTTCAGCAGCGCTACGGATATGACCCGAAACCCTTCTTGCCTGTTTATAGCGGAGTGGTGGTAGGCAGCCAGGACCAGTCGGACCGCTTTTTGTGGGATGTCCGCCGGATGATGGCCGACCGGTTGGCTTACGACCATATCGGCGCTTTGCGCGAATTGGCGCATAAAGATGGATTCACCACCTGGCTCGAAAACTACGGACATTGGGGATTCCCCGGAGAGTTTCTCCAATATGGAGGACAATCCGACGAAGTGTCCGGGGAGTTTTGGAGCGAAGGCGATTTGGGCAATATCGAAAACCGAGCCGCCTCTTCGTGTGCGCACATCTATGGGAAGAGCAAGGTGTCGGCCGAGTCGTTTACCTGTGGCGGGCCGCCCTTTATCCGTTATCCGGCGTTGATGAAACAGCGGGGAGACCGCTTCTTCACCGAGGGGATAAACAACACGCTCTTGCACGTATATATTTCGCAACCGGCAGAAGGCAAAAAACCGGGATTGAACGCTTGGTTCGGCAACGAATTCAACCGGAATAACACCTGGTTTTCCCAGCTCGACCTCTTTACGTTGTACCTGAAACGTTGTAATTTTATGCTGCAACAGGGGTTGAATGTGGCCGACGTAGCCTACTTTATCGGCGAAGATGCTCCGAAAATGACCGGTGTAACAGACCCCGCCTTACCATTGGGTTATCAGTTCGACTATATCAACGCCGAGGTGATAATGCGTGATATGACCGTAAAAGACGGGATGCTCACCTTGCCGCACGGAACGCAGTATCGGGTATTGGTATTGCCCAAACAGGAGACGATGCGTCCCGAGCTGTTGTCGAAAATCAAAGAGTTGGTTGCTGAGGGAGCAATCGTTTTGGGGCCGGCACCCAATCGTTCACCCAGCCTGCAAAATTATCCCGAAGCCGACCAACAGGTCTGCCGGATGGCTGACGAGTTGTGGGGAGAAGCCAAATCTGCCAAGGGGAAAAACAGCTTTGGAAAGGGTATGGTTTTGAACGGCTATACCATGCAGGAGGTGTTCGATATGATTCAATGTATCCCCGATTGTAAGGTAGGCGATAAGGACCCCGTTCTGTACGGGCACCGTACCCTGAATGGTATGGATATTTATTTTCTGACCAACCAGTCGGACCAAACGATTACGTTCAACCCCGAGTTCCGGGTATCCGGCAAACAGCCCGAGTGGTGGCAACCCGCCACGGGTGAGGTGCGTAACCTTCCGGCTTATGTCCAGAAGAAAAATACAACCATTGTCCCATTGAAACTGGAACCTCTTGAAAGTGCGTTTGTCGTCTTTCGGAACGCCGCGGACAAATCTTCGCTTTCCGCCCCGGAAGATAACTTCCCCTCGCCTACCGTTTTGGCAGAAGTAAACAACAACTGGGCCGTCTCGTTTGATCCCCAGATGCGGGGAGAAACCGCTGTAACATTCGATGTGTTGAAAGACTGGGCTACAGTTGAGAATGAAAATATTAAATATTATTCCGGGACAGCCCTCTATACCAATACTTTTACACTGAACAACTTGCCTGAACAAGAGACATTGTACGTCAATTTGAATCGAGTAGGGGTTATGGCCAAAGTCAAGGTAAACGGGACGTATGTGGGCGGTCTGTGGACGGCACCGTACCGGCTGGATATTACCGACTTTGTAAAAGCCGGTGAAAATCAGTTGGAAGTGGAGGTTGTCAATACTTGGGTAAACCGGCTTATCGGCGATAGTCGTTTACCGGTGGATGAGCGTCCTACGTGGGCACCGCAAAATCCCTTCTCGCCTGACACGCCGCTTATGCCTTCCGGCCTGATCGGTCCGGTAGTCATAGAATCCGTTGCCTATTCCAAATAGGAGAGGTTGAGTGATTTGTAAAATAGAAATGGTTGCAAGGGAGAGATACCCGTTTGCAACCGTTTTTTTATGGTTGAAAAGAATTTGTCTATTGGACAACGGCTATTCTACCGTAACGGATTTGGCCAGGTTCCGGGGCCGATCTACATCCCGCCCTTTGTATATGGCGATGTAATAGGCCAGCAGCTGCAACGGTATCGCTATGACGATTGGGGTCAGACATTCGGGTACTTCCGGTATTTTCAGGCAATAATCGGCCAGTTGCGCCATGGCGGTATTCCCTCTGTTGACGATGGCCACTACCGATCCACCACGCGACTTGATCTGTTGAACGTTGCCTACAATCTTGTCGTACAGCGAATCGCTCGGGGCGATGATTACCGATGGCATCTCTGCGTCGATCAGCGCGATGGGGCCGTGTTTCATCTCTGCGGCAGGGTATCCCTCGGCATGGATGTAAGAGATCTCTTTCAGTTTCAGAGCCCCTTCCAGCGCCGTCGGGTAGTTGTATCCCCGTCCCAGATAGAGGAAATTGTGCGCATAGGTAAAGGTCTTGGCCAGTCGGCGGATGTCGTCGTTCAATTTAAGAGTCTCCCGGATGGTATCGGGCATCTTCAACAACGCTTGGGCAATTTCTTCTACCTTTTCGGGTTGGACGGTTTGCCGTATTTGACCCATGCAAAGGGCCAACAGCGTCAGTACGGTTACTTGTCCGGTAAAGGCTTTGGTTGATGCTACCCCGATTTCCGGCCCCACGTGGATATAGGTTCCCGAATCGGTATTACGGGGTATCGAAGCCCCTACGACGTTGCAAATTCCGTAAACAAAAGCCCCTTTGTTTTTAGCTAGTTGTATGGCCGCCAGCGTATCGGCCGTTTCGCCCGACTGAGAGATGGCGATTACTATATCCTGATCGGTGATGAACGGGTTTCCGTAACGGAATTCCGAGGCATATTCCACCTCTACCGGCAACTGGCACATCTCCTGAATGACCCGTTTGCCTATCAGCGCAGCGTGCCACGAAGTACCGCAGGCCACAATGACGATACGGTTTGCATGGATAAACCGCTCCCGGTTTTCAATCACTCCGGACAAGATGACCCGTTTACCCTCTTCGACGATGCGTCCGCGGATACAATCTTTCAACGTCTCCGGCTGTTCAAAAATCTCTTTCAACATAAAAGTGTCGTATCCCCCCTTTTCGAGTTGCTCTACACTGACTCGTAGTCTTTGGATGTCGAGTTTGGAGGGACGGTTGTCGGCGATGGAGGATATTTGCAGCGGACGGTTACGGCTGATAACAGCCATTTCATTCTCTTTCAGATATACCACTTTGTCGGTAAATCCCACAATGGGGCTGGCATCCGAGGCGATGAAGGTCTCGTTCTCGCCGATGCCGATTACCAGCGGGCTGCTTTTCCGGGCCACGATAATCGTATCGGGGTTCCCTTTTTCAATCACTGCTATGGCGTATGCCCCTACCACCTGCAACAACGCTTCGCGAACGGCGTCGAACAAGTTGCATTTATTGGTGGCTTTGATGTATTCGATTAATTGTACCAGTACCTCCGTGTCGGTTTCGGTCGAGAAGGTATAACCGTGTTTGATCAGGGCTTTTTTCAGGATATGGTAATTCTCGATGGTACCGTTGTGCACCATAGCCAGCGATTGGCTTTGAGAGCTGTGCGGGTGAGCATTTTTATCATTCGGCTCTCCGTGCGTAGCCCAACGCGTATGGCCGATACCGATGCTTCCCTCCACCTCTTTGTCTGCCATGATCGTTTCCAGATTGGAAACTTTCCCTTTGGCTTTGTATATGTTCAACGTGCCATCCTCTTTGACCACGGCTATCCCGGCACTGTCGTATCCGCGGTATTCCAGCCGGTGAAGGCCTTGCAGCAAAACTTCCTGGGCTTTGCGGTATCCTATATATCCAACGATTCCACACATAAGCAGTCGAATTTTTTTAAGAAAGAATCTGGTTTTAATAAAAATAGATGATTGATAGAAAGAGATTCATCATATATGTTCAGATATTCAGGAAGAATAGAAATATTCATATCTGTTTCTTTTGGTTGTCAAAGGTATCGAAATTTTTATAAGAGAAAACCGATTCAACAAAGTTTTGTATGTCTGTATTTTTGGACTGGTTAGATTCTGTTGGGTAATCTACTGCGTTGATAATTAATGCTGTACAACTATAATACTCTTTGCTTGTCCCCAATATTTATTACGATTGTTTATCTTAATTGTGCAACTTTATAGGATTTTTATTGTTAAATAAAGTTTAATATATACGGGATAAATATGATATAAGAAATAAATAGATATCTTTGTTGACATATCTGTCAGACATATATGACAGATTAAAAAAGAATTTATGACCATGGACGATAAGCAAACGATGACAGAGATGGAAAACAGCATCATAGATGCTGCCCGGCGTGTCTTTGTAGAAAAAGGGTATGTTGCTACATCGATGGGTGATATTGCGATAGAAGCAGGTATTGGCCGTACGACGTTGAATTACTATTTCCGAACCAAAGAGCGGTTGTTTGAATCGGTCTTTGAACAGTTGATGAACTATCTCTTGCCCAATATCGGGTCCATTATAGAAGAAGAGGGTTCGTTTTGGGACAAACTTGAAAAGATTGTGAGTTTGTACATCGATACGATAAAAACGTTCCCGGGATTTCCTGCATTTATCATTGGCGAGTTGAACAGAGATCCGGATCATCTGTACCGGGTACTTCTCAAAAATCCGCAAAAAATAAAACCCGTGTTGAAATTGCAGGAGTTGGTAGAGACAAACATGAAAGAGGGCAGAATTCGCAAGATACCTATTATTTTTGTAGTATCTACCTTTCTGGGGTTGGCTATCTTCCCGTTTTTGGCAGAGACCCCCCTGACAGATCTTTTTTTAAAAGGGAACAAAGAGGCATTCGACCGATTTACTCAGGAGCGAAAGAGATACATTGTAGAGATTATGAAATCCTTTCTCCATCCACAAAAGTAGCATAAGATGAAAACGAGAATTTTTATGGGATTGTTTTTCTTTTTGGGTACAGCCTCGTTGTCGGCCCAGAACCGGGTTACGATAGACCAATGTTACGAATGGGCACGAGACAACTATCCCCAGATTGAACGTTTTCGGTTGATAGAACAAACCGAGCAATATACGCTTTCCAATGCAGCCAAAGGGTGGCTGCCGCAGGTGAAGGTCAGTGCCAGTGCCACTTACCAAAGCGACGTTACGACGTTGCCGTTGGAGAACCTTTCTGCGCTTGTCCCGGGGTTGGAAATACCGGAAATGAGTAAGGACCAATACAAAGTAGCCGCAGAAATCAACCAATCCATCTGGGATGGAGGGCAGGTGCGTTTGTCCAAGGAGCAGGCCGCTGTCCGTGCCGACGCCGATAGAAAAGAGTTGGAGAGTCAATTATATACGTTGCGCGAACGGGTCAATAATCTCTATTTCGGTTGCCTATTGTATAAGGAGCTGATTGCACAAAACGCTTTGTTGCAGCAAGAGTTGCAGATCAACATAGACCGGGTAGAGGCGATGATGGCTAACGGTATGGCCAATGTGTCTGATAAGGAGGAGTTGGAGGTCTCCTTGTTGAATGCCCGGCAAAAAGAGATCGAGTTGAAAGCCGTGCGCATGGCCTATCTGAATATGCTGGAAGCCCTTACCGGAAACACTCTGGTAAAGCAGGCAGAAATGGAAGAACCACCCGTGCCGACATCGCTTTCGCAAGAGATCAATCGGCCCGAATTACAGGCCATATCGGCACGGGAGAGAGCGTTGTCTCTCCGGGGTGAGATGTTGGACGTAGGCATACGCCCTTCTGTCAGTGCTTTTCTGCAAGGTGGTTACGGACGTCCTGGATTGAATATGTTGGACAACGACTTTAAAGGGTTTTATGTAGCCGGCGTACGGTTGTCCTGGAACATCGGAAATTTCTATACGATAAAAAACAGCCGGAGGTTGATAGACAACGATTTGAAACAGTTGGACATTGAGCGGGAGACATTCCTGTTTAATACCCGTTTGCAACAGATTCAGGAAGACGAGCAGATACGTAAACTGACCGGGTTGATGAAAGCCGATGACGAGATTGTCCGTTTGCGGACGAATATAAAAAAGGCGACAGAAACCCGGTATGCCGAGGGGGTAGCATCCGCCTCCGATGTGGTACGGGAGATAAATGCCGAAAATATCTCCCGGCAAGAGGCCGTCGTTCATCGCGTACAACAACAGATGGCTATTTATAACTATATGTATATAACCAATAATTGATACAATGAGAATCGGATTTTGTTTTGGGTTGTTTGTGGCCGTATCGTTTTTGTCCTGCGCGGACAAAGGTCTTCAAAAAGATGCGGCCGGAGTCTTTGAGGCGACGGAGGTCTTGGTCTCTTCCGAATCGCAAGGAAAAATTCAGGTATTGGATTTGGAGGAGGGCGACCACCTCACCGCAGGTCAGGTCTATGGATATATAGACAGTACGCAGCTCTATTTGAAAAAGCGACAATTGTTGGCCGGTCTGCGTTCGGTCGATATTCGTCGTCCGGATATCCGCAAACAGATTGCTGTCATCGAGCAACAGATTGCCGTTGCCCGGACAGAGCTGCGCCGTATGGAGAATCTGGTAAAGGCCGGTGCGGGCAATCAGAAGCAGGTGGATGATTGGGCCCATCAGATTGCCGTATTGGAGAAAGAGTTGTCTGCCCAGCGTTCGACGTTGAATAAAACCGATGAAGGGGCAACGGCCGAGGTCGAGAATCTTCAATACCAGGTGATGCAGATAGACGACCAGTTGTCTAAAAGCCGCATTGTGGCCCCGCAGTCGGGGGTTGTGTTGGTCAAATACGCCCAGGCCGGCGAGGTTACCGCTCCCGGAAAACCGCTCTTTTCGATGGCCGACATCAGCGTGTTGTACCTTCGGGCCTATATTACGGCATCGCAACTGTCGCAGTTGAAGCTGGGACAACCGGTAAAGGTATATGCCGATTACCAGGAGGACGGGCAACGTGAATATCCCGGTATCGTCTCCTGGATTTCAGACAAGGCAGAGTTTACCCCCAAGGGAATTCAGACGCGCGACGAACGGGCCAATTCGGTGTATGCCGTCAAGATAGCCGTCCAGAACGATGGATATTTGAAAATAGGTCAATATGGCGAAACCAGTTTTTCAACCGAAGAGCAATGAACGACATACGCCTGACACATATTCGGAAAAGTTACGGCCCGGTAGAGGCGGTCAAGGAGGTTGATCTTTCGGTCTCTCCCGGCGAACTTTTTGGGTTGATCGGTCCGGACGGGGCGGGGAAGACCACCATCTTTCGCATCCTGACCACCTTGCTCATCCCCGATGCGGGAACCGCCTCGGTGTGCGGGTATGATACGGTACGCGATTACAAAACCATCCGCAACCTGATTGGCTATATGCCCGGCCGGTTCTCCCTTTATCAGGATTTGTCGGTAGAAGAGAACCTGAATTTCTTTGCCACCGTATTCCATACCACGGTGGCCGAAAATTACGATCTGATAAAAGATATTTACGTACAGATAGAGCCGTTCAAAACGCGCCGTGCCGGAAAATTGTCGGGCGGTATGAAGCAAAAGCTGGCGCTTTGTTGCGCGTTGATACACCGGCCCTCCGTCCTCTTTCTGGACGAGCCGACAACGGGCGTTGACCCCGTGTCGAGAAATGAGCTTTGGAATATGCTGGGGAATCTTAAAAAGCAGGGGATAACCCTGTTCGTTTCTACCCCGTACATGGATGAGGCCTCCCGTTGCGACCGTATCGCGTTGATTCAAAACGGAGCTCTTCTGTCGGTAGATACCCCGGCAAATATATCTTCCTCTTTTTCCCGACCGTTGTGGAAGGTAAAAGCCGGCGATATGCACCGGTTGTTGGCCGATTTGCGGGCTTGGCCGTTGGCATACTCTTGTTACGCATTTGGTGATACCCATCACCTGGCATTGAAGCAGGAGGTAGAAAAGGGTATTTTGTACGATTATCTGCGAGCGAAGGGACACATAGACATAGAGGTCGATACGGCTCTTCCCGGTATAGAAGACAGTTTTATGGCGTTATTGGGAGATCATGTAAAATGAATGTAATAGAGGCAAAAGGATTGACCAAGCGTTTCGGCGCTTTTACGGCGGTAGATCGCATCAGCTTTGAGGTAAGGAGCGGAGAGATTTTCGGTTTCCTGGGAGCCAACGGAGCCGGGAAGACCACGGCCATGCGGATGCTCTGTGGGTTATCCACTCCCACCTGCGGCCAAGCCAGCGTGGCTGGATACGACGTTTATCGGGAAGCGGAAAAGATAAAACGGCATATCGGATACATGAGCCAGAAGTTTTCGCTTTACGACGACTTGAAGGTGTGGGAAAACATCCGTCTTTTCGGAGGTATATACGGTTTGTCCAACCGGCAAATAAAGGATAAGACCCAGGAGCTGTTGGCCGTATTGGATCTGGAAGATAAACGGAATGTCTTTGTCGGTTCCCTGCCTTTGGGTTGGAAACAGAAATTGGCCTTCTCGGTGGCCATCCTCCATGATCCGAAAATCGTCTTTCTGGATGAACCTACCGGAGGGGTCGATCCCGTAACCCGGCGTCGTTTCTGGGAGTTGATTTACGATGCTTCCCGCAAAGGCATAACCGTTTTTGTAACTACCCATTATATGGATGAGGCAGAATATTGCAACCGGGTGTCCATCATGGTCGATGGAAGGATAGAGGCGTTGGATACCCCTTCAAATCTGAAATCGGCTTTTCAAACCGATTCCATGGGAGATGTTTTTTACGCGTTGGCCCGTCAGGCTAAAAGAGGAGATTGATATATGACGCAGCTTTTATCGTTTGTACGCAAAGAGTTTTACCACATTTTCCGGGACAAACGGACGATGATGATTTTGTTGTTTATGCCCGTGCTGTTGATTATCCTGTTCGGGTATGCCATCACGACGGAGATTCAGCAAGTAGATATCGCTGTTTTCGACCAGGCGCAGACCCCCTTGACCCGACGTATTACCGAACGGTTGGGCGCAAACGACTATTTCTCGCTGTATAAAATGGTAGGCAGCCAACAAGAGGCTCACGACCTGTTCCGGAAGGGCAAGATTAAATTGGTGGTAGTTTTCCCTGCCCAATATACCGGTACCCCGGAAGAAAGTATCCAGATACAAACCGATGCCACAGACCCCAACGAAGCACAGCAGTTGGCTGTATATGCCGCTTCGGTAATCCGGTCGGAGTTGCAGGATGCCCAGCTCTTGCATATATCGGCTTCCGGCATTGTCCCCGTTGTTCATCTGTTGTATAATCCGTTGATGAAGGGAGCCTATAATTTCGTTCCCGGTGTGATGGGCCTGATTTTGCTGTTGATTTGCGCCTTAATGACCTCCGTCAGCATTGTCCGGGAGAAAGAGATCGGAACGATGGAGGTATTGCTGGTATCGCCGATGAAACCCTTCTTCATCGTGATTGCCAAGATGGTACCCTATCTGTTGCTGAGTTTTATCAACGTGGTCACCATCCTGTTGCTTTCCCATTTTCTGTTGCAAGTGCCCATCAACGGCAGCGTTGTACTGTTGATATCCCTATCGGTTCTCTATTCGCTGGTCTCCCTGGCGTTAGGGCTGTTGATTTCGACGATAACCGATACGCAGCAGGCTGCGATGCTGACCAGCGCTATCATGTTGATGTTGCCGGTTGTGTTGTTGAGCGGGATGGTATTCCCGATTGAAAATATGCCCGTCGTATTGCAATGGTTGTCAAACGTGGTCCCGGCCAAATGGTACATCTCGGCAGTACGGGATGTTATGATCAAGGGGTTGGGTGCCGGAGCGATAACCTGGGATATTGTCGTTCTTGCCGCGATGTTTCTCCTGTTGACCGTGGTGAGCGTAAAACGGTTTAAGGTCAGGATGGAATCATGAACGCCTCTATTTAGGAAAAGATATGTTGAAGTATTTGTTGGAAAAAGAGTTTAAGCAAATCGTACGGGATCGTTTCATCCCGAAGTTGATATTCATTGTCCCGGTATTGCAGTTGTTGATATTGCCTTTCGCCGCCAATTTCGAGATGAAGAATATCAACCTGGCCGTGGTGGATCACGATCGCACGCAACTTACCCGTCAGTTGACAGAAAAGATTGTCTCTTCCGGATATTTCAACTTGATGGGGTTATATCCCTCTTATCAAGAGGCGCTTGCTTTGGTTGAGGCCAATGTGTCGGACCTTATTTTGGAGTTCCCTGTTGATTTTACCCGACAGCTGGGTACGGGGCATCCGTCGGATGTTTTGATTGCCGCCAATGCCGTAAACGGAACCAAAGGCGGATTGGGCAGCTCCTATCTATCGACTATCCTGGCGGGAGGAGATGTCGATGCCGGAGTACGGATTATCCACTATTTTAACCCTCATTTCAGTTACAAGAGTTATATGGTTCCCGGTATTATTGCCTTTTTGCTGGCCATTGTAGTCGGATTTGTCTCGGCCTTGAATATTGTAAGAGAAAAGGAGATAGGTACCATAGAGCAGATAAACGTTACCCCCGTTTCCAAAAGCATCTTTGTTCTGAGTAAGTTGATTCCGTTCTGGATAATAGGCTATCTACTCCTTTCCATCAGCATTTTTATCGCGTGGCTGGTTTATGGCTTGTATCCGTTGGGTGGGTTCGGGATGATTTATCTTTTTGCCGGAATCTTTTTGATTATTTGTACCGGATTCGGTCTAACCATATCGTCCGTCTCTTCCACGCAGCAACAGTCTGTGTTGACGGCCTTTTTCTTTTTGATTATTTTCGTTTTGCTGAGCGGGTTGTTTACCCCGATATCTTCCATGCCCGAGTGGGCCCAAACGTTTACCCGGTTCAATCCCGTCCGCTATTTTGTAGAGGTGATGCGGATGGTCTATTTAAAAGGAAGTACCTGGATAGACCTTTGGCCGTCGTTTGTCATCTTATCGTTATTTGCCGTAGTATTTAACGGGTTGGCGTTATTGTGTTACCGAAAGAGTTCATAAAAGAAGGGGAATTTCGTTTGTAAAAGAAATGAGAGGTTGTCTTAAAAAAAGATTTTGCTTAATTCGTTTTTCAAAATAGAAATTATATGATTTTTGGAATATATAAATAAATTTGCAACATAGGAATATGTGATGCAATCTTTATTTTAAGCAATATCTCTATGAGTACAAGAATCTTTTTATGGGGAAAATTTTTGCTGGGATTCGTTCTGGTAGCAATAGGTTTGACCGGTTGTGGTGGACGCAGTGCAAGTTTCTCGGTAGAACATCCGGCCGATAAACAGACGGTCGTCAAAATCCAGGGGCAAGCGAACTATTTATTGCTCCCGGTTGAAGAAGCAACCGCAGAGGCAAAAATCTATATGGAAATCGACGGAGGTAAAACTTTGCCGGTCGATGTGCGGCTTGCCAGAAACAAAGTCGATTATTATGTTCCATACGATCTCAAAGGAGAGAGCAATGCCGTTGTGTACGTCGATCGAGTAGAAAACGATGCCCTTTGTTGGAATCACCTGCTGTTGTCCGATACGTTCGATGTAGCAAATGTCGAAAAATATCGACCGGCATACCATTTTTCACCTGCCTACGGGTGGATGAACGATCCCAATGGCATGGTCTATTTAGACGGCGAGTACCATCTCTTTTATCAATATAACCCATACGGTTCCATGTGGGGAAATATGCACTGGGGCCATGCCGTGAGTCGCGACCTGGTATCGTGGCAACATCTTCCGGTAGCTATTGCCCCCGATAGTTTGGGCACCATCTTTTCGGGTAGTGCCGTGGTCGATAAGGAGAATGTATCCGGATTCGGTAAAAATGCCATCGTTGCGTTTTTTACCTCTGCCGGGCAGCGGCAATCGCAGAGTATCGCATATAGTACCGATAATGGACGAACCTTTATCAAATACGATCAAAATCCGGTAGTAACGGCCGATATACCCGATTTCCGTGATCCGAAGGTCTTTTATTATGAACCATCCCGGAAATGGGTGATGGTGGTAGCATCGGGTCAGGAGGTCCGTTTCTTTACCTCCTCCAACCTGAGAGAATGGGATTTTTCCGGATCATTTGGTCAAGGGTACGGTTCTCATGCCGGAGTCTGGGAATGTCCCGACCTGATCGAGTTGCCGGTAAGCGATTGGCCGGGAGATAAAAAGTGGGTGCTGTTGCTGAATATCAACCCCGGATGTATCTTCGGAGGTTCGGCTACCCAATATTTTACAGGAGAGTTTGATGGAAAAACATTTACGTGCGACTCCAAACCCGAAACCGTAAAATGGATGGATTGGGGAAAAGACCACTATGCTACCGTAACTTTCTCGAATACGGGCGAACGAAAAATAGCCATGGCTTGGATGAGCAACTGGCAGTATGCCAACCAGGTGCCTACGCGTCAGTTCAGAAGTGCCAATTCCATACCTCGCGATTTGAGCCTATATACGCAAGAGGGAGAAATCTATTTGTCTTCTGTCCCCGTTCCGGAGATGGAATCCCTCAGAGGAGAAAAAATCCTATGTCCGGGTGTAACCGACCAACAAGGCGACTACTGCATCAATCAGTTGTTTGAGAACAACCAGGGAGCGTATGAAATTGTTTTGACCATAAATCGTAAAACGGCCGATGTATTCGGGTTCAGGTTGTCGAACGGAGCAGGAGAACAGGTTGATTTCTGTTACAATTTGCCGGAGAAGAGATTTACGATGGACCGGACAAAAAGCGGATTGACCGATTTCAGCGGAGATTTTCCGGTGGTTACTTACGCCCCGATAGAACCGCAAGAACGTTATACGCTTCATTTGTTTGTCGATAAGTCCAGTATCGAGTGTTTTGACAGCGATGGTAAATTGGCAATGACCAACCTGGTCTTTCCTGATGAGCCATATAACAGTTTGACCTTTTATGCCCAGAACGGAAGTTATGATGTAGAGTCGGTGGTTGTTTATCCTCTTAAAAAAAGTATGTAATTTAAATCTATAATACGATGAAATCATATATTTATTGGATCACCTTTGTGGCAGTTAATGGAGGTTTGTTATTCGGGTTGAATATGGCCGGAATCTCCGGGGCTGTTAATTCCATTCAGGATTTTTTCCAATTGACTGATAACGGCATTGGTATGGTGGTCAGTTCCTTGACGATAGGGTGTTTGCTGGGAGCGCTCTTTACCGGAGCTTTGGCCGACCGGTTTGGCCGTAAGACGATTTTTCTGTCGGTGGCAATATTGTTTTTGTTCTCCTCATTGGGTTGTGCGTTAGCGCAATCCGAGGGGCTGTTGGTGCTATTCCGGGTAATTGCCGGATTCGGGGTCGGAGCCGTATCGGTTGTCGGCCCGATGTATATTTCCGAAGTAGCTCCTGCCACCCAACGGGGAACATTGGTCTCGTATAACCAATTTGCCATTACCATCGGTATTTTGTTGGCGTATGCCATAGACTATTTTTTACTCGATGTTTCCGGTTCGTGGCGTTATATGTTGGCTGTTCCGGCTGTTTTTTCTTTATTGTTTTTATTGCTGTTGATGGTTTCCTTTCCGGAAAGTCCCCGTTGGTTGATCGCCAACGGACGGAGTGAGGAGGCCCAGAAGGTACTCTGCCGCATAGGAGGAGAGGCTTTTTCGTTGCAAGAGAAAGCTGCAATTGAAAACTCCCTCAGTCAAGAAACGAATAAAGAAGAGGCCTCCTTTTCTGAAATTTTTAAGGGAAAGGTGGGGCGTGTCGTCTTGTTGGGTACGTTATTGGCCGCTTTTCAGCAGATAACCGGCATAAATGCCGTGGTCAATTATGCTCCGGTTATTTTTGAACAGACGGGAGTAGGGGGAGATACAGCCTTGTTGCAATCGGTATTGGTGGGGTTGATCAATTTCTTGTGTACGATTGTCGCCTTGTGGTTGGTAGATCGTAAAGGGCGTAAAGCCTTGTTGTTGTGGGGAGCGGTAGGGATGATTGTCTCGTTGGCCTATCTGACCGCTTCATTCGCCTTTTCGTGGGGAGGAATAGGGGTTTTAATCGCCCTGTTGGTGTATATCTCCTTTTTTGCCGCCAGCTTTGCGCCGGTGATGTGGGTGGTAACCTCCGAAATGTTCCCCAATCGCGTACGCGGGTATGCTCTCTCTTTCTCTACTGGAATCAGTTGGATATGTACCTTTTTGACGGTACAGTTTTCTCCGTGGATACTCAATAACTGGGGAGGAGCCACTCTTTTTGGATTCTTTGGCATATTCAGCGTATTGGCATTTTGTTTTGTTTGGCGTTATATCCCCGAAACAAAAGGGAAATCTTTGGAACAGATAGAAAAAGAATTAGGTTTAAAATAGATAACAGAGCGATTGACTATGGAAAATACAATGATTGTCGGTATGGGTGAGGCGTTATGGGACCTCTTGCCCGAAGGGAAAAAAATCGGAGGGGCTCCGGCAAATTTTGCCTATCATATCTCCCAGTTGGGGTTTGACAGCCGGGTGGTTAGTGCCGTCGGGGATGACCCGTTGGGCGATGAGCTGTTGCAGAATTTCGATCGAAGAGCGCTTCGTTATGCAATAGAGAAGGTTTCGTATCCTACGGGAACGGTTCAAGTAGAACTCGATGCAGCAGGGATTCCCTGTTATGACATAAAGCAAGATGTAGCGTGGGACAACATCCCTTTTACCCGTTCGTTGGAGCAGTTGGCACAACATACCCGTGCGGTTTGTTTCGGCTCGTTGGCACAGCGTAGCGTTGTTTCCCGTCGAACCATTAATCGTTTCTTGGATATTATGCCCGATGGAGAGGGACAATACAAGATTTTTGACATCAATCTTCGCCAGTCGTTTTATGATAAGGAGATTATCTGTAACTCTTTGAAAAAGTGTAATATATTGAAGATAAACGATGAGGAGTTACTGATAGTGAGTCGGATGTTCGGATATCCGGAACAGGATATGGAAAAGAGTTGTCGGCTTTTATTGTCAGAATACGATGTGAAGATGTTGATATTGACTTGTGGTATCAACGGTAGCTATGTGTTTGTACAAGGGGATGATTCAGTTTCGTTTGTCGATACACCTCGGGTAGAGGTGGCCGATACCGTAGGGGCAGGCGATTCATTTACGGCTGCCTTTTGTGCCTCTATTCTCCGGGGAAAATCGGTTCGGCAGGCACACGAGTTGGCCGTAGAGGTTTCTGCCTATGTCTGTACCCAGCATGGCGCTATGCCGGAATTGTCTCGATTAATCAAAGATAAATTAAAATAGGAGGAAAAGGATAAATCGTGATTGTAGAGGTTCCCGTTTTTCGATTTTGTTATTCGATAGGAATTTAAGTATATTGAAAATCAGGAATAAGTAAGTTTTTTTGTAAAAAAGTAGCTGCCGGAATTTGTATAATCGAAAAATGGCGCTATCTTTGCAACGCATTTTAGAAATGGTGAATGTAGCTCAATTGGTTAGAGCGTCGGATTGTGGTTCCGAAGGTCGCGGGTTCGACCCCCGTCTTTCACCCTTTTAATAAAAATCCAGCTTGTTAAGAGGCTGGATTTTTTTTGTAACTAAACCACAAAAAAGGTCGGCACGAAAGTACCGACCTTTTTTATATTTCTTGTTTATTTTACTTCCCTCGGTTGTATGTTATAGTGATGATATCATTTACTGAATCGAAATTTAAACAGTCTGGAGCAGATTGGGTATTGCATTTGATTTTTATGTTGATTGGTTTACCCGGATTATTGTTGGCTCCGAAAGGTAGCTCAATGGAGCGGAATATAGGACTTCTGTATCCTTCGTTCACCTCTGATTCTATTTCCAGCATGAAATTGATGTTGAGTTCAGAATCGCCTTCATTATAAGGCGCCGCTTGCGAGGCTTTTACAAAATAAGTGAAATTTTCGTTGTTTTCTAATAATGCTTCGCAATGAATGGTAATAATGTCGTTTCCTGCATCGTTGTATGTTACCCACGGTTCATAGACGGTCAGGAATTGTTCACTTTGAAAGACGCTGGAAGCAGAATTTAGACTTAATGTCGGGAATGGATTTATCATAATGAAGTTCGTCAACATGGCTTTGTTGTCTTCTGTTTGGTTGTCTTTGTCTATTGTACCGTAAACAAAAACGCGTTGTCCGTCGCTTAACAACATACTGTTTAACATGGTTCCGCGTAAATACAAAGGCTCTTCACCCTCTTTTACGTCTATGTTAATGACTGTTCCGTAGTTTTCAACTGTGCCGAATCCGACGAATTCTATTTCATTGTCTTCTTTATTACAGCTACTAAAAGCAATAAGAAAACAAAATAAAGATAAAGGTAAAAACAGTTTTTTCAATATTTTCATAAGGCAATAAGTTGTTTTTGTATTGTTCGTTTTATGATTCTATGTTACAATGATACGAAAATAATACTATTCGCTGCATCTCTTAGTGTTAAAAATTAGTTCTTAGTCCAACTTGTAAAGCAAAATTAAGAGGTTTGTCTTTCCACATATTTTGTATCTCGGAATTTCCGTTGTTAAAAAAATAGGCTAATCCCGGTTCTGCATACATTTCGAGGTAATCGACAAATGCGTATGCCGCACCTAATTTACACGTTAGGGAGAATTGAGCTTTCTTGTCCCGGATGGATTTAGTTGTATTGGCCTCAATGTCCCCTTGAAAACGGAATCCTTCATAGTCGGCATTTACTCGGTCGGTACGGTTTCCGGCTACATTAAAATCTACCTTTCCACCGATGGCCGAATAAAATGAAAAATTGTTCCACCGGGCAAACCGGTAAATGCCTGTTATGGGTATTCCGATATAGTGCAACTCTTGATTGCCGTACCGGGAACGGTTTACATTTTTGTATGTCGATTTTAAGAAACTGTATGTGATGCCTGTTTCAATTCCGATGGATGGGGAGATCCGTTTTTCAACCGTAATACCAAATGTCAGTGGTACGTTGTGGTTCCATTCCAAATCTTCTTTGTTCGGGTTGTTTGCTGACAAGAACGATGCCGTGAACGGGATGGACTTTGTCAATGCACTGTGTCGGTTGGTTGTTGTGCTGTTTTTGGTTACGGGGTTTACTGCCATGATACCAATGGAATATTCACCAGAACTTCTTTTCCTGTATAGGGGAATTTCTTCATATTCATAATAGCTGTCTCCGAGGTCATTCTCGTTGATAAAGTAGTTTGACGAATAAGTATTGACATGAGCTCTGTTATTGCCTATTTGGGACCTGGATATCGAGCGGGTAGAAGATGCCGGTACCGTCTCTTTGTTGTCAAATGATGCTGAATAAAATTCCCCTTGATTGGGTGAAATGGAGGCAGAAGAGACTGTTTTTGATGTTGAGGAAGACGGTGTCTGTCTATCTCTTCTTTTAGGAGTTTGTATTTCTGCAATAGCCGTATGAGGAGAAAAATTGGTTGTTTGTTCTTTACTTGTTGTCGAATAAGGAAGAACATGGGTCGGACTGTTTTGTGTAAATGTTTTTGTTGACTCTGGAATAAGAACCTCCGAGGGTTTGGTAACCCAGAGAATAATTCCTGCAAGCATAGCCGCTGCTGCCCCCCAGAACGCATATCTGTATATGATAACCTGTTTGGAGGGAGTATTTGCTGTGGGAAGCTCTTTTTGTATGCGGTTCCACATATCCGCAGGTGGATCGACTTCCCAACAGTCGAGTTTTGCCTTTATTTGCCGTTCAAAATGATCATTCTCCATTTTTTGTAACGTTATAATTGGCTCAATTTTTTTTGCAATAATTTCTTTGCTCGGGTAAATTGCGACCGGGAGGTACTTTCGGTTATTCCCAGTGTCTCGGCAATTTCCTTGTGTGAGTATCCCTCTATGGCAAACATATTGAATACCGTACGGAATCCTGTCGGCAGTTGCGCAATTATCTCTATCAATTCGTTTGCCGATAGCCGATCGATAGCCGAAGGGTCTGCTTCGGTAAATATGCCCGGGTCTTCCAGACCGACAGTCTCACGTAGGACATCGTTTTTTCGTAAATACTCCAATGCCGTATTGACAAAGATACGACGTATCCACCCTTCGAACGAACCGGAAAAATTATAGGTTCCGATAGAGGTAAATACCTTTATAAATCCCTCTTGCAAGATATCTTCGGCGACTTCTCGGCGGTTAACATAACGCATACATACCGCCATCATTTTTCGCGCGTACAGATCATAAAGGGTTTTCTGGGACTTTCCCTCATTCCTTTTACAACCGTTTATCAGTTGTATTTCGTTCATCCGCGTGTTTGTCAGTCCGGCTAATAAAGTAGATGCAGTCGTTGTTACGGACGCTGCATCTACTTTATTCATTTTTCCGGGATAGTTGTGTTAAATAAATATGTTACGAGAGTTTGTGGATAATTAACCCTGAGCGTAGCTTGGGTTCAAACCATGTAGTTTTGGGGGGCATGATGTTTCCGGTATCGGCGATGTCCATCAACTGTTTCATCGAGACGGGATATAATGCCAGTGCAACTTTCATCTCTCCGCTATCTACCCGTCGGCTTAACTCTTGTAATCCGCGTATGCCGCCAACGAAATCGATGCGTTTGTCCGAACGCAGGTCTTTTATTCCCAATATCTGGTCTAAGATGAGGTTCGATGAAATGGTAACGTCCAATATTCCAATCGGGTCATTGTCGTCATAGGTTCCCTCTTTGGCCGTTAACGAATACCATTTGTGGTTCAGGTAGAGTGCAAAGTTGTGCAGGCGTTGAGGTTTGTAAATTTCATTGCCTTTTTCTTCGACGATGAAATTTTCAGACAGGCGTGATAAAAATTCTTCGTCGCTCAATCCATTCAAATCTTTTACTACCCGGTTGTAATCAATGATGTTCAGTTGCGAAGCTGGAAAACATACTGCCAGGAAATAGTTGTACTCTTCATCTCCTTTGTGGTGGGGATTTTGTTTGGCTTTTTCCGCCCCTACCAAGGCCGCAGCCGCGGTACGGTGATGTCCATCGGCTATATATAAATAGGGGATGCCGGCAAAAAGTTCCGTTATGCGGGCAATGTCGTCATCGTTTTCTATCGTCCAGAAATGATGGCCGAATCCATCGGGAGCTGTGAAATCATATACCGGCGGTTGTGATGTTATCTTCGATACGATAGCGTTCAATTCTGCATGATCGGGATAGGCAAAAAATACAGGCTCTATGTTGGCGTTGTTTACCCTGACGTGTTTCATGCGGTCTTCTTCCTTGTCGCGGCGGGTCAGCTCATGTTTTTTGATCACACCGTTCAGGTAATCGTCCACATTGGCACATACTACCAGTCCGTACTGTGTTCTTCCGTTCATGGTCTGGGCATAGACATAATACATCTCTTTGGGGTCTTGTACCAGCCAGCCGTTCTGTTGGAATTTTTTAAAATTTTCTACGGCTTTTTCATATACAGCCGGATCATGTTCGTCAAATCCGGGCGCAAAATCTATTTCGGGTTTTATGATATGGTACAACGATTTTTCGTTTCCGGCAGCTTCGTTGCGGGCTTCTTCTGAATTCAATACGTCGTATGGCCGTGATGCGACCTGTTCTACCAACGCCTGTGGGGGTCTAATACCTTTAAAGGGTTTTATTTTTGCCATTTTATGTTGTAAATTAAAATTCGACCAGTGGCGAAATTATAATAAAACGGCGAATTGTCCAACTGTTGGCATTTAAACTTGTTCATTGACCCGAAACTTTGAACTTTTTTTTCTAAAAATCAAACGTTCTGTTAAATGAATAAAATCTCTTTCTGAGGAAAGAGTATCCTGTTTAAGAAATGGTATCTGTTGTGGTTGGTTATGGGGGTTGTTTTTAGTATAGAGAGGATGAGAGTTCATCTATTCTTTATCCGTCAAAACATTATGTAATTTATTGTTTATGTTTAACTTTTGCAAATCGTCGTTGTCGAGTTCAATTTCTACCACCAATCGAGCCTTTATCGGGTTTTCGGTTTTTTTCTGTGTGTCAAAATTTATCTGTTTTTTGCTTAATGTATAGAATTGAGCAAAGTCATAATCCAATGCTTGTGAAACTTTGTATAGAGTATCTGTATCGATACTTTTTCGACTTAACATATAATCTACGCTTTGAGGCCTAACGTTTAGTCTTCTGGCGAGTTCTGCCTTTGTTATTTTTTTTTCGACCATTATTTTGGCGATAATTTTCCCGATGTATATGTTAAGTGTTTTCATAGTATATAAAGATACGACTATAAAAGAAATTTGGTCGTTATATTATTACAAATTTGTCTGTCTTTTTGTTTCTTTTCTCGAAAAAAAGTCATAAAGTGTTTGGTGTATCAGATAAATTTTGTTCTTTTGTAAAAAGTTTTTTTGTAGAAAAATCAGATATTTTATGAAGAAGTTATTATTGTTATTGATAATTGCAGGGAGTGCGGTTATCTTTTCATCGTGCGGATCATCTAAAACGACAACAAACAAGAAAGTTAAAGTAGAACAAAACGAATGTGAAGTATTGGCGCTTGAAGCTCCCGAGAAGAGAGCTTATGGAACAGCATCCAGCCATAAATTACAATTTGCCAAGGATCAGGCGGCCGTATATGCGCGCATGGAGTTGTCGCGTATCGTGGCTGCCGGGGTAAAAGCTGGTTCAAAAGTGTACGACCAGCAGTATGAGAACCAGACAGCAATAGAGAACAAGGGTAAAGTAGAACAATTAGGTATGGTCATTGCCGAGAATGAATTGAAAAATAGCCGTATTGTTTGTTCTAATGTGTATGAGATACCCGATCGTAATTTTTACGAAGCCCATGTTTGTGTAGAGATGCCCGGTAATATTGCAGATAAGATTGCCGAAAAAATATCCGAAGACGAAAAACTTCGTATCGATTTTGACGAAGCTCGTTTCAAGAAGGAGTTTGAAGCCGAGTTGGCTAAATACAAAAAAGAAAATCAATAAAAAATATGGTTACGATGAATCGTATCATTGCCCGGAGAATAGTATGGCTATTTTTCTCTTTTATTGTTATGCCTGTCTGTTTGTCGGCTCAAAAGAGCTCCGATCCGCTAAAACCCAAGTGGTTGACACAGAAATTGCCTGAGGCTAAAACTCCGTTATATTCATTGCTCCGTACCATCGGAGAAGGACGTAATCTAAGCGAGGCCCGTCAAAGTTGCATGAAAGACCTGACCGATTTCTTGGAGCATAATCGGGGTATCACCGTTAGCAGTACGCTCTCTGGGCAGGAGACGGTTCTCGATGACCAGGATTCGCACATCCAAACACAGTATTCGTTCGAGTATAAAGAAGATGGACGTACGTTCAGCATCGATTCCCGGAAAATAGATGAATATTGGACATACAAGGATGGTAATTACCGTTGTAATGTACTTTATGCCGTAGCAAACAAGGAGGGGGGCGATACCAATTGCGACGATATTTCGGTCTCTACCCGTTATGGGGCACGAGGGTTTGTCCGTTCGTTAGTCATTCCCGGATGGGGCCAGATGTACAAAGGCAGTTACCTGAAAGGAGGTTTGATATTGGGAGGAGAGGCTGCATTTGTTGCAGGTATTATCGCCGCCGAGAATCTGAGAGCGTCTTATAAGAAAAAGATGAAAGAGCAACCTCAGCATATAAAGACATACAATACCAAGGCCGATAATTGTGAAAATATTCGGAATATCTGTATTGGTGGGGCTGCAGCCTTGTACGTTTATAACCTTGTCGATGCCATAGCAGCCAATGGAGCTAAACGGGTAATCATAAAAAAGAAAAATGGTAATTTATCCATCAACCCCATCTCTTCGCCGTTTTATAACGGAGTGAATATGGCGTATCAATTTAATTCAAAGTAATACAATAATAGCAGTATAGATTTTGGAACGGATAGAAAATATCCGACGGATGTATCTCTCGCCATGAATGGTAGAAACTTGTTATGACGAGAGAAATACATTTTCGTGTAAGATTTAGCTCACAATAATAAAAAAATCATGAAAAGAATTATCGCATTATGCTTGTTTTGCACAACGGTTATTGCTTTTATCGGTTGTGCCAAGGATGAGGAAGATGTTACTGGCAGCATCTATGGTATTGTAACCGATGCCGCCACCGGCGAGCCGGTCAGTTCGGCCAACGTATCGTTGAGCCCCAGCGGGAAGTCGATTGTTACCGGCAATGATGGCCGATACGAGTTCTCCGGATTGACACCGGGACAATATACTGTTCAAGTAACCAAAAACGAATACGAAAGCAATACCAAACAGATTACTGTCGTAGCAGGCGAACAAGCCTCCGGCGACATAACGTTGCAACAGGCAAGTTCCCAGCTGAAACTAACCAACAACTCATTGAATTTCGGGAAATATTGGAGTACGTTGTCGTTCGGCGTAGGTAATGCCGGAATAACGGGCAGTATAGAATGGCGCATTTCTGCCGGAGACGTAGATTGGATAAGCGTAACGCCGTTGTCCGGGACAACCGAAACCGGTAAGACTACCGAAGTAGTCGTCAGCGTATTGCGCGACAAAGTATCCGGTCCGGCCAATGGAATCATAACCATCAGCGACGAAGGCGGGTCGTTACCCATTTACGTAACTGTCAATCAAGAAGTAGAAGAAGAGCCGGACAAGCATTATGTAGCCGTCGATCCGGAAGAAGTTGTTCTCACCTCCCAACAAAAAGAGGTCAAGATTTACTCGTACAATGGGGCCACCAGTTACGAGATGTTTGTAAAAGAATCAGATGTTACGTGGTTGAGTTTTACAAAACCGCAAGGTACCATACCCTCGTATAATGCAGAAACACCGACAACAGCCATTACCGTAGGATTTATAGCCGAGCTTTCCGGGTTATCGGCAGGCGAGTACCGTTGTACAGCCGTTCTTCGTACCGATATGGGAGAATTGGAGATACCGGTACGACTGACAACCGATGGGAGTGGAGCCGTAAACGATTTTGACGAAAAATTTTGGAATTTCTGTCTCTCCAATTACGATACCAATCAAGACGGATTGCTGTCAGACGAAGAGATAGCAGCCGTAACCGAAATGAACTGTTCCGGACAAGAACTGACCTCTTTACAAGGCATAGAACGATTTGATAATCTGACGAGTTTAGATTGTTCCGAGAATTTTCTTACCACTTTGGATGTCAGTAACAATACGAAATTATTGATTTTAGATTGTGGTTATAATCAAATAACCACACTGGATATAACCGCAAATACGGTTTTGAAAGTTTTGAATTGTAGGGAGAATAAACTTACCGCGTTAAGTTTGGATAATCCGTTGTTGACAGAGTTGAGTTGTTCTGAAAATTATGAAATGACATCGATGGATGTGTCCAAACTCCCAGCATTACAAACGTTGAGTTGTGGAAACAATCCGTTAGGTTCTCTTGATGTAAGTAATAATCCGGAATTAAAAGATTTGGGCTGTCATAACACTAATCTTACTATCCTGGATCTCAGCAATAATGAGCAGTTGGTAATGTTGCATTGTGGTATAAATCATAATTTAACCACACTCGATGTAAGCAGGAACAAGATTCTGAGTACCTTAATTTGTAGCAATTGTCCTTTGTTGGAAACGCTTGATGTTAGTGAGAATGTAGAATTGAAATCTTTACAGTGTGGTTCTACTGGCCTGACCGTTTTGGATATTCGTTCAAATACGAAACTGCAAGAAGTAGATTGTTCGCAATGCGAGTCGTTATCAACAGTCTATGTGTTTGATAATTATACCTCGACTTGTATGCTCTCGGTTCCTTCCACTACTCAAATAGTAGAAGGCGGTGATGGAAATGACGCAGGAGGTATTTCTGCGAACGATATGTCAACGGTTTTTCCTGATGCAAATTTCCGGACTTATATTTTGTCTAATTTCGATGCGGATGCCGATGGCGCCCTCTCCGATACAGAAATTACAGCGGTTACTAAGATCGAGTGTTCAAATATGTCTATTTCTTCGTTGAAAGGCGTTGAAGTTTTTTTGAATCTACAAGAGTTGGATTGCTCCGTAAATAGTCTGCAAGAGTTGGATTTAAGTACAAATACAGCCCTGACCTGGTTGGTATGTAACGTAAACCAACTATCCTCTCTCAATATAAGTAACTGCCTGAATTTATCTATGTTAAGTTGTGGATATAATCCGTTGCTCACACTCGATGTATCTCAAAATACAGCTTTGACATGGTTACAATGTACAAGCAACCAGTTATCAGAGTTAGATGTTAGTAGAAATACGGAATTGACATATCTTGATTGTGATCAAAATCAGTTGAGTTCCCTCGATGTGAGTAGAAATACGAAATTGGAAGAGTGCAATTTTAGTAAGAATCAATTGACCTCATTGACTCTGGGAGAGAATCCCAATTTGAGAAGCCTTGATTGTGGAACGAACTTGTTGCCGCTTTTGGATGTAAGCGGTTGTTCTTCACTATCCTATTTAGGTTGTAATAACAATCAATTATCAGCTATTGATCTAAGTAACAATTCTTTATTGTCGTTTTTGTATTGTTTTGACAACAATCTGTCCGTGTTGGATATCCAAACTAATACAGCCTTGCAAAGTTTGAATTGTTCTTCTAATCTGATAACTGTTTTAGATGTAAGTTTGAATACGGTATTGAGCCGTTTGTATTGTCAAAACAATCAACTATCTTCTTTGGATATTAGTAATAATAAACAATTATTGGAACTTTCTTGCCTCAATAATGAATCTCTGGCAACCATTTATGTATTTCCAGATTATGTATCTACCTGTACCATATCTAAACCGGAGAGCACACAAATAATAGTAAGAGAATAAGGCAACGATTTACAGATAAATAAAGAAAAAATGAAACAAAAATTTTTAGTATTGTGTTTGTTTTGCGCAACAGTTATCGCTTTTACCGGTTGTGCCAAAGATGAGGAAGATGTTACCGGCAGCATCTATGGTATTGTAACCGATGCGGATAATGGAGAACCAATAAAATCGGCTAACGTATCGTTGAACCCTGGCGGGAGATCTACCGTAACGGGAACCGATGGCCGCTATGAGTTCTTGGATTTGCAACCGGGACAATATACGGTACAAGTCGTTAAGAGCGGATATGAGAGTAATACCAAACGTATTACCGTGGAGGTAGGCAAAACCGCCTCGGGTGATATGGTATTATCAAAAGCCTCTTCAAAATTGAAATTGAATACCAATGCGTTGAATTTTGGATCAGGACAAACATCCCTTTCATTTAATATCTCAAATATCGGGACTACCGGTTCTATTAATTGGAGTATATCTTCGGCTTTGGACTGGATTCAAATTTCCCCCCTTTCAGGAACTACGGCAACAGGAAAAACTTCGGAAGTTGTCGTAACGTTGTTGCGTGATCAGATAACGGGTCCGGTAAGTGGGATTATAACCGTTATAGCAGACGGTGAGTCATTACCGGTAACGATTTCTGCCGGTATGCCTTCGTCGGGAGATGAAGATTTGGATGATTCCCAAGGCGGAGATGTTAGTACTGGAACGTTCGCTGGTACGGTAACAGGGCCTCGCCCGGGCTTGGATGTTCAATTGACCGGAGTATCTAAAAGCAATGGCGTTTTGACTGTAAATTTCACCATCCAGAACAATGAAACGTTTGATATTTATCAATTGGCAGTAAGGCATAATTGGGACGAACAATTTGCGGCCTATGACAATGAAGGAAATACATATAACAGTACAAATGTACAAGAACTGAATCTGGGGAATGAGGTGAGTGCAGGATATTCTTTTGATGTAAGATTAGGATTGCCTCAGGGTGTAAGATTGAGTTGTAGTTTGAAAATAAAGGGAGTACCCGATACGGTAACAGAATTTACCAATATTACACTGCCTTGTCTTTATTATAATCAGTCTCCTGCGGTTACATACGATCAGAAAAAGATTGTATTTAAGAATCTGACATGGTAAAAAGTCTCGCATCTTTCTTCAAGAGCTGTGTCGGATTGCAATGTTCGGTACGGCTCTATTCTGTTTGTAGGCGTTGTTGTCGGTATGAGTATTGAATATGTATTGGGAATTTGACGAGATACTTAGGAGTTTATATTTTCAAGAAGTACATATTATGAAAAAATTCACGTTTTGTATCGGTTTGGCATGGTTGGTGTTTATCCCTTCTTTATCGACAGCACAGAGCGAAAAGGAGTTTGAAGATAGTTTTAATGCGGCGTTCAAGCAGTTTAAGCAGAAAAATATTGACGAGTTCAACGCATTCAGGGATAAAATCAACCAAGAGTTCAGTGAGTTTTTGAAACGCGACTGGGAGGCTTTTGTCGCAGAACAGCCACAAGAACGTCCTATGCGACCTGAACCCGAAACGCCTCCGGTAGCAAAACCGGATGCCGAGAATCCCAAACCGCAAGAATTGGATATAGATACAACGGTACCGATTGTAGAGAAACCGGCAGACGTTCCCCAAGAGACCCCCGGAATAGAGCCGGTAATCCCGCCGGAGGAGACAGACAATAAGGTGCCGATAACGTTCTACGGACGTCGTTTCGCGATCACGCCGTTGCTCAGAAATCCGTTTGTTTTGAACGATCTGACGGAAAATGAAATAGCTGCTGCATGGAGTACTCTTTCGGCTTTGCCGTATGGGCAGTTGCTGAACGAATGTACTGGTATCCGCGAGGCGTTGCAGCTGAATGATTGGGGATATTTTCTGCTGTGTGGTGAGGTTTCCAGGAGGTTATTGAATCGGGAAGACGGTAACGAGACGCTCTTTTTACAGACATTCCTGCTTTGCCAGTCGGGTTACGATGCAAAGATAGCCCGTTCCGACAATGATCTGTTGTTGTTGGCCCCGAGCTCTGTGATGATTTATGGACATTCGTACTTGCCGATAGAGGGTAAGAAATATTTTGTATTAAATAAAAAGACAACCGCCTCGGGGGCCGTTTATACCTATCGTCAGAATTTCTCATTGGCCTCCAAACCGTTGGATATGTATATCAGGTCCGTACCGCAGTTATCCGAAGATATGGTGGTGAAAGAGAAACAGCTCGGCGATATAGATAACGCCGTTGCTGTCCCGGTAAGCAAGGCTTTGATCGATTTTTATCGAGATTATCCCCAATGTGATTTTCCCGTTTATATGTATGCACCGGTAGATACCCGTACCTCCGGTGTATTGTTATCGGCATTGCAGCAGTACATCAGCGGGAAAACAGAGTTGGATGCGGTCAATCGGCTGCTTGGTTTTGTGCAGCGGTCGTTCGAGTATAAGACCGATCACGAACAGTTTGGCTACGAAAAGCCCTTTTTTATAGAGGAAAATTTCTTTTATCCATATTGCGATTGTGAAGATAGGGCCGTACTTTTTGCTTATCTGGTGCGGGAGTTGTTGAATTTGGATGTCGTGTTGCTCGACTATCCCAACCATATTGCTACGGCAGTCTGTTTCTCCGATGAATCGGTGTCGGGCGATTACGTCCGGGTAGATAACCGGAAATATGTTGTTTGTGATCCTACCTATATAAATGCTTTGGCCGGAGAGGCGATGCCTCTGTGCAAAACAGCATCGGCCCAGATCATTAAGTATTGATACCGATGGCCGGGTTGTGGAGAGTGCGTAAAACTTGTGAACTTTTCGGCCTATTTGTCGCCAATCTTGAAGGTCAATCCCTCTTTGCACAGTGATGTGGAGGGAAAGATTGTTTGGGCTTCCTGCAAAAGAGACGATTCGTTGTCTTTGTATCGGGCGGAGAAATGTCCGATGATAAGGTTTTTTACCTCAGCCTGACGGGCTATTGTGGCCGCTTGTGCAGCTGTCGAATGGAATGTCTCTTTGGCTCTCTTTTCCCACTCTTTTCCGTAGGTGGCCTCGTGGTACAGCAGGTCTGCCGATTGGATATAGGGGATGATCTTTTCTTGATACAACGTATCCGAGCAGTAGGCATACCGCCTGACGGGTTCGGCATCGCGAGTCAGCCGCTGGTTGGGTATCACCGTTCCGTCGGGCAGGGTGAAATCGGCCCCTTTTTTGATGTTGCCGATCTGGTAGTGGGGTATCTGGTAGAACTTGACTACATCGGGCAGCATATGCCGTTCCTTCTCTTTTTCTTCAAACAAGAAACCGCATGTAGGTATTCGGTGTTTCAACGGGATAGTCAGTACCTTTAATGTCTGAGTTTCGTAAATGACCTCGTGTTTTTGCGGCTCTATGGCATGGAATTCCAATGAAAAGGGTAGCTGTTTGCAGAGGTATTCAATCATGGGGACGAACAATCGTTCGGCATCCCGGTGGGCGTGTATGGTAAGAGTCGAAGTTCGTCCCAATAGTCCCATAGTGGAGATTAATCCGGGTAATCCCAGGCAGTGATCTCCATGCAGGTGGGATAAAAAAATGTGATTTAACCGGCAGATCTTTAATCCCATCTTCCTGAATTGCGATTGACACCCTTCTCCGCAGTCGATCATATAAAGAGATTCCCTGTAATGGACTACCTGGGAGGATGGATAGTGTCGCGATGTGGGCAATGCAGCACCGCAACCTAATATGGAAACAGAAAAATCGTCCATGGCCTTTGTTGAAAATCTGAAACAAAGATACGATTTTAATGCAGAGATAAAAGAAAAAACAAAAAGAAAGCCTCCCGTTTGTACGGGGAGGCTTTACCTTGTATACGGTTGGATCGTGTTTATTTTACTACGCGGAGACGATCGCCCATAGCAACCTGGTATTCGTTCCACAACTCCATAATATCGCAACTTTCGCCGAAGATATGTTTGAAAGCACCCTCAAACGACCAAGGAATAACTTCCAGGGTACTGCGGTTGATTTTACGGATAAAGTCAGGGTCTTTGGTCTTTGCCAACCAAGCAAAGAAGAACCCGGTGGTACGGTATCCATCGGTGTAGAATCCACCTTTGGGACGGTCGTTGATGGTGAAACCTCCGTTCAGATAACGTACGGCATCGGCCATCCCTTCGATAAAGGCCCAGAACGTTCTGTTGTTGCCGTAGTTGCCTATTCCTTGCGGTTCCAATTGGTAAGCATGGGTCAGTTCATGGAACAGTACTCCCTTGGTTTCAAAATGGAGTTTGGCCGTGTCGCCATTGGCAAAACTGCGTTCAATCCACCGGGTACTGTATTCGATGCCGACAACAGGGGGTTGACCTCCCTTGGCCGAAATTCCATCATAATCGCGAATCGTGTAGTTTAGTTGTTTTATTCCCGGAATACTATCTTCGGGTGAGAAATAGAGGGTGTTCAATACCCGGCGAGCCTGTTCCGAGATATAAGCGTCGGGATCGGGAATAATCGCATGGTAAATCTGTGCACCCTTGGTATCAGGCGAGGCATCTTTAAAAACGATTTTCCCAACATTGTAGTCATTCCATTTGGCTAATTCTCTACGGTTTCCTCTCTGGGAAAATGCTGATACCGAGAACAATGCGACGGTTAAAAGGATAAGTGTCTTTTTCATTTTGTATCAATTAAATTAAAAGTGATTAATTCATAGTTAGCGAATAGGGTATATTTTCTCCTGTAAAGAGACGTTTTTTATTGGGTTTTGAGCTCATTTCAAACTCTATTTCACATCCGTTCATCAACATGTCGTGAGTGATATATGCCTTTTTGTAAGGTTCTCCATTGATTTTTACCGATTTAACATACCGGTTTTTGTCGCTCACTTTATCAGCTTTTATGACGATAGATTTCCCGTTTTCGAGGTTTACCTTCATATAAGGCAGATAAGGAGCACCCAGAACATATTGGTCGGTACCCGGACATACGGGGTAAAATCCCATAGCCGAGAACAGGTACCAGGCCGACATCTGACCGCAGTCGTCGTTCCCGCACAAGCCGTCGATGTTGTTTTTGTACATCCGGTTCATTACCTCGCGTACCCAATATTGGGCTTTCCACGGTTGGGATGTCCAATTGTAAAGATAGATGATGTGGTGGCTGGGTTCATTCCCATGGACATAGTTTCCTAAAAGTCCTTCGCGGGTAACATCTTCGGTATGGGCAAAGAATTCATCCGGCAGGTGCATGGTAAACAACGAGTCCAGTTTTTCGATAAACCGTTTGTCTCCACCCATGGCATCGATCAGTCCACAAACATCCTGTGGTACGTGAAATGAGTAGTTCCAGGAGTTTCCTTCGATAAAGCCTTCGTTGTCGGTTTTCAGCAGGCTGAAATTTTCTTTCCAACGTCCATCCGTATACCGGGGACGGGCAAAGCCCAACGACGGATCGAACAGGTTCCGGTAATTGAGCGCTCTTTTTTCATATTGTTGGGCAATATCTTCGCGTCCCATGCGTTTGGCGGCATTATATATTGTCCAGTCGTCGTAAGCATATTCGAGCGTAAGCGATGCGCCGTTCCGGTTAGAATCGAACGGGACATATCCGTATTTCATATACTCTCCGGTATTGTCATAGTATGGGATGGTCGAGCTGTTTACCATGGCTTCCAAGGCAAGGTCATAATCGAATTTCTGTCCCTTTGCCATGGCGTCCGACAATACCGATACGGCGTGATACCCGATCATGCACCAGTTCTCGTTTGCCATGTGCGACCATACAGGCAACGCCTTCATTACGCTTTGGGAATAGTGAGCCAACATTGATTTTACCATGTCGTTGTTGCGCTGGCGGCTGACGATATTGAACCACGGATGCAGGGCCCGGTAGGTATCCCACAACGAGAATACGGTATAGTTGGTAAACTCCTTGGCCTGATGTATATTCTGGTCCAATCCTCTGTATTGACCGTCCACATCCATGTAAACTGATGGATTGATGTGGGTGTGGTAAAGCGAGGTGTAGAGCATGGCCAGTTGATCGTCGTTTCCGGTAGCCTCGATGACGTTCAATTCTTTGTTCCACTTTTGTTGGGTCTCTGCCAACAGTTGGTCGAACGATTTTCCGGCAGCTTCGGCGTTCAGGTTTTTAATAGCTCCCTCGGTGCTGACGGCTGACAAGGCCACTTTCAGTTCCAAGGTCGGATCTTGTGAAAAGTCGAAATTGAAATAGGCGACCAGTTTGCGTCCCGCCATATCGGGGAAATTCCGTTGCATATTGAATTTTCCCCAGCCTCCGCGGTAGAGTGTACGGGCTCGTTCCACACATCCGTAATTTTTTATCGGTTTGGAGAGTGAGATGGCAAAATAGGTATGGTTGGTACGTGCCCATCCGTTTGTGATGCGGTATCCGGTTATCAATGTGTCGTTTTCCACTCGGATGGCTGCCCATAACACCTTTCCATCGTAGTTGTAAATACCGTGTATCAAATCCAGAATGATGTGTCCGTCGGCACCCTTCGGATAGGTATATTGGTGTATCCCAACTCGTTCGGTTGCCGTCAAGCGGGCTTTTACATTGTAGTCGTCGAGTACGACTTCGTAGTAGCCCGGAGTGGCTATTTCGGTATCGTGGGAGAAGCGTGAACGATAGCCGGCGTCAGGTTGGGTGGCGGTACCGGGATTCAGTTTTAACGAACCGACAGTAGGCATGATCAAGACATCTCCCAGGTCCGAGTGTCCTGTTCCGCTGAAATGGGTGTGGCTGAACCCAACAATCGTGCTGTCTTTGTGTTGGTATCCGGCACAATATTCATATACGCGTTTTTGATAAGCTCCGTTTACGTTGTGCGGAATGGTATCGGTGTCGGGACTTAATTGTACAATCCCGTGCGGGGCACAGGCTCCCGGAAAGGTGTGTCCCATGCTGTTTGTCCCGATGATGGGATTAACCCTTTCGATTGGAGATGTTTGTGCAGACAATAAACCGGCGTTTATGAACAATGCACAAATCGCAACTATTTTCTTCATGATTTTTTATGTTTGTATCTCTGGGCAAAGATAGCTATTTTGCTTCTATTTTTAATAAGACGAGGAAGTGGTGGTTTGGTTTAATTATAGACAAGAAAAAATAATTCCCTTGATTTGTTAGCGTAAATATACAATAGCTTTTATTTAGGCGCTCGTTTATATAAAATCACCGCAATGATGGCGTACAAGATGTTGGGTATCCAGACGGCAACCAGTGGCGAGGCTTGCCCGCTGATGGCAAACGTAGCCGATACTTTCATAAAGAAAATGTACGAGAAGCTGAACAGCAATCCCAGCCCCAAGTGCAGTCCCATCCCGCCTTTTACCTTTTTGGAGGCCAAAGAAAGCCCGATACTGGTTAAGATGAACGATGCAGCAATCATGGCGTAACGCTGGTAATATTCCACCTCGAACTGGGTAATGTTGGCTACCCCCCTTTTTTTCTGTCGGTCGATGTATTCCTTTAATTTGGGGGTTGTCATCTGTTCGCTGTCGTAACGGGAGATCAGGAAATCGGAGGGTTGAAACGGAATAATAGAATCCTTTTCTGCTCCTTTGAAAAATGTTTCGTGCATTCCGTCGAAGTTTCGGATGGTATAATCCCGTATTTTCCAGGTATAGTCTGAAACATAACGTACCGTCTGGGCTGTCAGACGCGATCTTAACGTTTTTCCCTCGTATCGTTCGAGCGAAAAGCGGTATCCTGTTTTGTTAGTATTGTCATACCGGTTGATGTATGCCACCACGCCCGGTTCCACCTGAATCTGGATGTTGCTTCCGTAGTCCGTTTTTCGGGGTTTTACATATTTGTCCTCGAAATTGATGCGTGTTACATTGGCTGGCGGAATCACGTAACTGTTCAACAGAAACGTCCCTGCCGCGATAATAGCAGCCGAAATCATATAGGGACGCATCAGCCGGTTGAAACTTACCCGGCTCGACATCATGGCAATAATTTCGGAGTTGTCGGCCAGTTTGGAGGTAAAGAAGATAACGGCGATAAACGTAAACAGCTGGCTGAACAGGTTGACGAAATAAGGTATGAAGTTGAGGTAATAGTCGAATACGATGGCTTTTAACGGAGCATCTTTGCTTAAAAACTTGTCCAGTTTTTCATTGATGTCGAACACTACGGCAATGGAAATAATCAGCACGATGGTAAACAGGTAGGTGCCTAAGAATTTCTTGATGATGTATGTGTCTAACCGTTTTAATATCATAATATTCTGATTGTTATAATCGTCGTGTTACCCGCTCGATCATGTTCTTTTTCCATGGGATGAAATTTCCTTCCAGAATCTGTCTGCGGGCCTCTTTGACCAGCCACAGGTAAAATGCCAGGTTGTGTATCGAGGCGATCTGCATAGCCAACAGTTCCTGGCTGATAAACAGGTGGCGCAGGTATGCACGCGAATAGGCCGTGTCCACGTACGATGCGCCATCTTCTTCGATGGGAGAAAAATCCGTTGCCCATTTCTTGTTTCGCATATTCATAATGCCGTTTTTGGTGAATAACATTCCGTTGCGTCCGTTGCGGGTGGGCATTACGCAGTCGAACATATCCACGCCCCGTTCAATGGCTTCCAGTATGTTGGCCGGAGTACCTACCCCCATCAGGTAGCGGGGTTTGTCGGTCGGCAATATTTCATTGACAATTTCTATCATCTCGTACATCTTATCGGTCGGCTCGCCTACGGCCAGTCCTCCGATGGCGTTTCCATCCGCCCCCTTTTCTGCCACGTATTCGGCCGCTTTACGCCTTAGGTCGGGATAGACACATCCTTGAACGATGGGGAAGAAACTCTGCCGGTAACCATATTTCCCTTCGGTTTCGTTAAAATGGTTCCACCCTCTGTCTAACCAGCGTAGGGTCAGGTCGAGCGATTTCCGGGCATAGCCGTATTCGGCCGTTCCCGGCGGACATTCGTCGAAAGCCATGGTAATGTCTGCTCCGATAGTTCGCTGGATGTCCACTACGTTTTCCGGGGTGAACAGGTGTTTGGAGCCGTCGATATGCGAGCGGAAGTAAGCTCCCTCTTCGGTCAGTTTCCGGTTGTCCGATAACGAGAAAACCTGAAAACCTCCACTGTCGGTCAGTATCGGTTTGTCCCATCCGTTAAAACGGTGCAACCCGCCGGCCTCTTCCAATACGGACAATCCGGGACGAAGGTACAGGTGATAGGTGTTTCCTAAAATAATCTGGGCTTTTATATCCTCTTTCAGTTCGTGCTGATGTACCGCCTTGACCGAGCCCAATGTCCCTACCGGCATAAATATTGGAGTTTCAATTGTTCCGTGGTCGGTGGTAATCAATCCGGCTCTGGCCCGGCTTTGTGTATCGGTATGTAAAAGCTCAAAATTCATCTACGTCGGAAATTTGGTGCAAATATAACCTTTTATCGTAAATATCCGCTGTTTTTTGGTAAGCGTTCGGTTCTCAGCATGACTATTTGTCAAAAGAAATCCGAAACAGTTTGGGCAGGTCCGAACAAAAAACGGTTGGGCGTGTTTAGAAATAGGATGAAAAGACAAAATGTCAGTATGTAAAGAGCTCCCTAAAAGGGTATTTTTTAACTAAAAAGTCTTACCGTATAGTGATGAATGTGTAATTTTGTCAGTACAAATAATTGAAAAACAGAACTTTTGTCGCCTTTTGGGGTTGGCATCCATTTTGTAAATAGATAGACAGAACGTTTGTTAAAAACAGACCGATTATACAATAAAAGAAAGAAAGGAGATTGATATATGAATTTTGACAATTTTACCATTAAATCGCAAGAGGCCATTCAGACAGCCGCACAAATAGCCGCGAGAAAAAATCAGCAGGCTATTGAACCGGCACACCTGCTCGAAGGTGTTCTTCAAGTGGGAGAGAGTATGGTCAATTACATCTTCCAGAAGTTGGGTATTAATGCCAACATGCTGAAAATGTCGATAGAGAGGGTAATCGATTCCTATCCGAAAGTGAGCGGAGGGGAACCGTATCTGAGCCGCGAAGCCAACGAGGTTTTGCAGAAATCGGTGGATTATGCCAAGAAATCGGGCGACCAGTTCGTTACGCTCGAAGCCATTTTGATGGCATTGTTGCAGACCAAGGGGCAGGTATCGTCTTTGATGAAAGATGCCGGAATCGTAGAGAAGGAGTTGGGAGTAGCCATTGATGAGCTTAGAAAGGGTAAAAAGGCTACCGATGCTTCGGCCGAAGACACCTATAATGCGCTGAGCAAGTATGCTATCAACTTGAATGAACGGGCCCGTAGTGGGAAACTGGACCCTGTAATAGGTAGGGATGAAGAGATAAGGCGAGTCCTTCAAATTTTGAGCCGGCGTACCAAGAACAATCCGATTCTGATCGGTGAACCGGGTACCGGTAAAACGGCTATTGCCGAAGGGTTGGCCCACCGTATCGTCCGGGGCGACGTGCCGGAAAACCTGAAAAGCAAGCAAATCTTTTCATTGGATATGGGTGCGTTGGTGGCCGGAGCCAAATACAAGGGCGAGTTCGAGGAACGGTTGAAAGCCGTTGTCAACGAGGTGATGCAGTCAGAAGGGGAGATTATCCTGTTCATCGACGAAATCCATACCTTGGTAGGGGCCGGTAAAGGCGAAGGTGCCATGGATGCGGCCAATATTCTGAAACCGGCTTTGGCCAGGGGAGAACTTCGGGCCATAGGTGCTACCACGCTCGACGAATACCAAAAGTATTTTGAAAAGGATAAAGCGTTGGAACGTCGTTTCCAGATTGTGATGGTCGATGAGCCCGACGAGTTGAGTTCTATATCCATTTTGAGGGGGTTGAAGGAGAAATACGAAAACCACCACAAGGTACGTATCAAAGACGATGCCATCATCGCAGCCGTACAACTTTCCGAACGTTATATCACCGATCGTTTCTTGCCCGATAAGGCAATCGACCTGATGGACGAAGCTGCCGCAAAACTTCGGATGGAGGCCGATTCCGTACCCGAGGCATTGGACGAAATTTCACGTCGTATCAAACAGCTTGAAATTGAAAGAGAAGCCATCAAACGGGAAAACGACCAGGAAAAGTTGGCCAAGTTGGGAGAAGAAATCGCCAACCTGAAAGAAGAAGAGACCAAGTTTCGGGCCAAATGGGAAGCCGAAAAGCAACTGGTAAGCAAGATACAACAGAATAAGATAGATATCGAATCGTTGAAATTCGAGGCTGACCAGGCTGAACGCGAAGGGGATTATGGCAAGGTAGCCGAAATTCGTTATGCCAAGATCACTCAGAAGGAAGACGAAATAAAACATATCCAAGAAGAGTTGCATCGTATGCAGGGCGATTCGGCCATGATAAAGGAAGAGGTCAATGCCGACGATATTGCCGATGTCGTATCGCGTTGGACAGGTATCCCCGTCAGCAAGATGATGCAAAGCGAAAAAGAGAAACTGTTGCATCTGGAAGAAGAGTTGCACAAACGGGTCATCGGTCAGGACGAAGCGATACAGGCCGTATCCGATGCCGTTCGTCGGAGCCGTGCCGGGCTGAGCGATCCGCGCAAGCCTATTGGGTCGTTTATCTTCCTGGGGACGACAGGGGTCGGAAAAACCGAATTGGCCAAGGCGTTGGCAGAATATCTGTTCGACGACGAAAATATGATGACGCGTATTGATATGAGCGAATACCAGGATAAATTCAGCGTAACACGGTTGATCGGTTCGCCTCCGGGATATGTGGGGTATGAAGAGGGCGGACAGTTGACAGAAGCTATCCGGCGTAAACCCTATTCGGTCGTACTTTTTGATGAAATAGAAAAGGCCCATCCCGATATCTTCAACATTTTGTTACAGGTTCTCGACGATGGACGTTTGACCGATAACAAAGGACGTTTGGTCAATTTCAAGAATACCATTATCATTATGACCTCCAATATGGGGTCGTCCTTAATCCGCGAAAATTTCGAAAAGATTACGCCCGAAAACCGCGAAGAGGTACTCGAAAAGACCAAAGACGAGGTATTGGAACTGTTGAAACAGACCATTCGCCCCGAGTTCCTGAATCGTATAGACGAAACCATCATGTTTACTCCGTTGAACGAACAGGAAATCGAAAAGATTGTCGGTTTGCAACTCAATAGTGTCAAGAAACTGTTGGCCGCCAATGGGGTAGAGTTGAACGTAACACCTGCTGCCTTGAAGTTCATCGCACACGAAGGTTACGACCCGCAGTTCGGAGCACGTCCGGTAAAAAGGATTATTCACCGTTATGTGCTGAATCAACTCTCCAAAGATTTACTGGCACAATAAGTCGATAAGAGCAAACCGATCTCGATAGATGCTGATAAGAATGGATTGGTATTTAAAAATGAATAGTGAAGGTTTATAGTATAAAAAAGCGGGACGTACTTACGTTCCGCTTTTTTATTGTCATATTATGAAATTTTAGATCGAAAAGACGTCAGACATCCGCTTTGGCGAGTCTCCATTCCAGAAATGGGAATTTTTTATTTGGGATAAGCACATACCGCTTTGAAATATCCGATAGATTCGGCAATTCCCAGGAACGGGTCTTTCATGTCTTTCTCGTATTCCAAACTGCATACGCCATTGTATTTTACCTTTCTGAGCATCTTGACAAAAGCAGGGAAGTCAATTTTCCCTCTTCCTATTTCTATGCCTCTTCCAGCTTTTGAAGCCTCTGTAACATCTTTTATATGGATGTCAAAGACACGGGTATGGTATTTTTTCAAGTCTTCAATCGGGTCGCAATTCGCACGCAGGTCGTGTCCGATATCTAAGCACATCCCAATTCTCGGATCCAATTCTTTGGTATGTTCCCATACGTCGGTAGCGTGCGGATATAACTCTATGTCAGGTCCGTGCAAGTGGATAGCATAGTGGAAGTCATACTCTTTTACTTTTTTATCCACGTAGGGGAGAAGTTCAACGTTGGGTACACCTACGATCAATTTTACACCTACTCTTTGGGCGTAATCGAAAGCTCTATCCACTTCGGCTTCTGATTTCATGTAAATGGGGCCTACGGCATATCCGGTAATACCTTTTGATGCCAGTTTGTTGTGGAATGCTTTTATCTGTTCGTCGGTACTGTCGAGGGGCAGGTGAAAATCTTTTATGCACAGATACCGAACATCCAGGCGGTCCATTATTTCCAATGTTTTGTCTAAGTTGAAGTTGACAAATGTGTAGCCTGCCATACCCAGTTTAAAAGGGTTTTCTGGCGATTTTTTTTTCTCTTTGGGGGCTGCGGCCAATAATTCCGAGTTGAGGGACGGTATGCTTAGCAATGCCGTTGCAGCCAATCCTTGTTTCAGGAAATTCCTTCTGTTTGACATATTTTTGGTGTGTTTGTCTATTAAGGTTTTAATTCAATGAGTACAAGAACTTATAAAAGTTCCGAAACAAATGTAAGACTTTTTTTTGGTTTCCGTGCACGTGCACGACGTTTTTTTTGATTTTAATTTTTAATAACGATTTGGAAAGGGTAAGATAAATATGAGGTGGGATATATGTAAAAAAGAAATCCGCTTGAATAGCGGATTTCTTTTTTACTGTTTAGGCTGTTTCGATATCTTCGTTAAAAATCTCGTGCCAAGGTAAGCCTTGTTTGTTGAGTTGTTCCATGAATGGATCGGGGTCAAACTCTTCTACGTTGAATACGCCTGCTTTTTTCCATTTACCTTGTAAAAACATCATGGCTCCAATCATGGCCGGGACTCCCGTAGTATAACTTACACCTTGTGCACCTGTTTCCAAGTATGCATCGTGGTGTCGGCAGTTGTTATATACGTAGTAGGTCATCTCTTTTCCCTCTTTGTCAAGCCCTTTGATACGGCATCCGATGGAGGTTTCCCCTACATAATTTTCGCCCAATTCTCCGGGATTCGGGAGAACAGCTTTTAAGAATTGGATGGGAACGATCTCCATGCCGTTGTAAATGATCGGGTCGATGCGCGCCATACCGATGTTTTGGATAACACGCAGGTGGGTCAGGTATTCTTGTCCGAATGTCATCCAGAACCGGGCTCTTTTGAGTGTCGGGAAATTCTTTACCAACGATTCCAACTCTTCGTGGTAAATGACGTACGACTCTTTGGGCCCGATGTTCGGATAGTTTAGCGGGCGGTGTATCTGGTGCGGTTCAGTGGTTATCCATTCTCCGTTTTCGTAGTAACGGCCTTTCTGGGTTACTTCCCGGATGTTGATTTCCGGATTGAAGTTGGTAGCAAAGGCTTTACCGTGGTCGCCGGCGTTGCAATCGACAATGTCCAGGTATTGCATTTCGCTGAAATGGTGTTTTGCTGCGTATGCCGTAAACACGCTGGTAACACCCGGATCGAATCCGCAACCGAGTATGGCAGTCAGTCCGGCATCCTTAAAACGGTCCTGATAAGCCCATTGCCATTTATATTCAAATTTGGCTTCGTCCAGCGGTTCGTAGTTGGCTGTATCCAGGTAATTGACACCGCATTTGAGACAGGCATCCATAATCGTCAGGTCTTGGTAGGGAAGAGCCACGTTTATAACAATATCCGGATGATAGGTATCGAATAAACGGGTTAATTCTTCAACATTGTCAGCATCTACCTGAGCCGTTTTTATGCGGTTGTCTCCGATAGCTTTGGCAATAGCATCGCACTTGGATAGCGTACGGCTGGCCAGTGTTATTTCTGTAAAAACATCCGGATTCTGCGCCACCTTATGCGCTACCACGGTACCTACACCGCCGGCTCCGATAATCAAAACTTTTCCCATTTTAAGATAATTCAGCGTGTTACGATAATCAATTAAGTTGTCGGCGTGTATAAAAACAAGCCGACCTTGTTTATGCAAAGGTAATGTATTTAACCGAATATTGAGAGATAATGGAGAATATTCTATTCCTATATAGGGAATAAAAGAACTTTTTCAGAACTTTTTTTATTCATATACGTTTCAAGTATATAGCCTTTGCATAGAGTTGAATAATGGATTAATAAATATATTCGTATGAAAAAACTTGTTTTTGTATTCCTGGCACTTCTCTTTTTTGTTGGATGTTCTGACGATAAGAAGAAAGAGGAGGATTTTTCCAATTTGATAGATCTCTCTTCTTACATGCGTATATCTTCCAATAATTCACCGTTTAGTGGTTATCTGGAAATTACGCCGTGTGTGTCTAATTCGTATGTGTATTATGGAAATTATATTAATGAAAAACAATCTCCGTTTTATGCGGCTTATTTGATCAATAACGGGAATATTTTATCCAGTATTCGTCCGTTGATTCTGCCCATTGGAGCTTATGATTTGGTTTATTGGGGATTTGTTATTCCCGAAGATACCTTGCATTTGCAAGCATCCGTCTCTTCTCCCAGTTATTCCATCGGGAGTGATATGGCAAACGAGTCGTGGGCGTTGCGTCCGTATAAAACCGGAGATACGCTGTATCGCCCTGTTTACGATCTGGCTCATTGCGCAAAAGAGGTTGAGATTGGTACAGAAAATATTGCAGTCCCGTTGGAGAGAGCCGTTGCTGCTATTCAGGTTATTCTGAATGCTCCCTCAGGAGGAACCCTTCATACCGATATAGATACCATTTTTGCCTATATCGGGGATATCGCTAACGAAATAAACTTTATTACGGCCGAGCCGACCGATTTTACCAAAACAATCTGTTTTTCCCTCTCCATGGCCGCCGATCGTCAGTCAGCATCCAGTTTCATTATGAAGACCTTCCCCTCAGCGCCTAATCCGTTGTTTACTCTCCGAGTTTATCTGAAAAACGGTGAAGTGAAAGAGTATTCTCAACGGTTGTCGAATCAGCTGTTGGCCAATAACAAGATTTCGCTTACGTTAGAAGGGAATGTCATTTTTTCTGAGACGACCTCATCTTCGGGGTTTGAAATCAATAACTGGCAGGAAGAGAACGAGCAAATAGATTTGCCGCCGTTGGAATAGAGAAGGGATTGTGTAGATGGATAAAAAGACGAACAGTAAGAAAGATTTTTTCTTACTGTTCGTCTTTTTTGTTGTCCAGGAAGGACTCGAACCCTCACAGGCAGAACCAGAATCTGAAGTGCTACCATTACACCACTGGACAATCTCGTCTCGATTTCGCTGCAAAGATGCAAATTTATTTATTCCGAGAAAAATGCTTCGCCTCTTTTTTTTGCCGGTTAAACGTTTTTTTACATATTAACCTTGTTGGGGCAGGGCAGAGGCAATGATCTGGTATGAATCTTCCATCAAGGCAGAGAGGTCGTGTCCGTTCTCTTGGTCGGGATAGATGGGAGGATGAATGGTTAGGGCCATTCTCCCCGGGGTTATTTGGTACGATGTGCGGGGTAGGATTTTGAACGATCCGTCAATGGTCAGCGGTACTACCGGAAGATTCAGCTCCTGAGCCAACAGGAATGCCCCTTTCTTGAATCGTCTCATTTTTCCGTCGTAAGTACGGCTCCCTTCCGGGAATACGACCAAGGAGACACCACCTTTTAAGGTGTCAACAGCCTGGTGCATGGTGTCGCGCATTCCTGAGGTGTGTCCGGCTGCATCGACAAAGATGTGTCCGGCCGACTCGCAAGCTTTACCAACAACTGGTATTTTGCGCAACTCTTTTTTCATCAACCAATGGAAGGGCTGGTTCAAGAATCCGTATATCAGAAAGATATCGTATGCACCTTGGTGGTTGGCGACAAAGACATACGAAGTCTTTGAATCGATGTTTTCACGTCCTTTTACTCGGACGCGCGATAGAGAGAGCAAGCAAACCAGTCGCGACCAATATTGGGCCGGATAAAATCCCCAGAACTTACCGTTGCCTATCGCACATCCAATGATGGTGATAATGGCAGTCAAAATGGTGATTATAAGTAATATGGGGAAGGCTATGAGCCATTGATACAAGAAAATGAAAATCCGCATAACGAAAAACCTTTTCGCAAAGGTACGATATTTTTTGATAGAGGTGCGAATCTATGGGTAAATTGTTGAATCGTGGGTTGTTTTCTGCCAGGTTGGATAGATCGTTTTTATAAGAATGATTTTTCTCTGTCGTTTTTTATTGCTTTATTTGCTTTGTATAACGTATAGGTATGAAAGATTTGATAAAATACACCGGAATCATTGTTATTTTGATTGGAGTAGGCGTGTTGGCTTTCACAAAATTAACCGGCATATCGAACAACAGGTGGCTTTTAATCGGGTTGGTTCTTGTGTTGGCGGGTTTTGTCGGGCACATTCTTATAAATAAATACAAGCCATAACAGTGATGATGTTATGGCTTGTACTTATTCGTTTTATGAAGAATCTTTGGGGGGTTATTCCATGTATAGTTTGATAACGGCTGTTTTGTCTGTTATTTTTACCTCTTCTGAACGCGGTTTGCGGGAAGCATCGGTATATTTGAATGTGTAGGTGTGGTTCTTTTCCAGAAAGAATTCCAATACATCATTCATGTCTTGCGTCGGTCCGGCAGTCCGTCCTCCTCCCATTTGGTCTTTCCCTCTGAATACATCTACGTTTGCCGCCACGCGGTCGTCAGAATGGCTCGATTGTTTCGGGCTTTTGTACATCATCAGTTTTACAGAGACGTGCCGGTCTTGTTTTTCGACCTCGTTCATGTATTCTTTATAAAGGGAGGTGTATCGGTCTGTGACATCGTATGCGTGGACGTAGTTTATCTTTCTGTTCCATACGAGGGGAAACGATGTTTCTGCCGGTTTGAACGATGCTGCATAGATGGCGTGTTGCCGGTCGCCTTTGGTGGCTTTGCCGGCATCGGCGAAGAACCAGGCTCTGTTCAACTGTTTGTCGGGATAATATTCGGTAAAGTACCATTGCCCCTCGGCCCACACCTCGCTCCAATTATGGTTGCCCCGGTTGTCATGCCAGTTGGGGGTGCCGGCAACTCGCGAAGGGATACCTACGGCTCTTAATGCATCGGTCAGCAGGATGGATAACCCGCTGCACGAAGCCATTCCCTGGGAGATGGACTCGGAGGGACTTTGGTCCGGACGTTTCCGTTTGGTGTTGTAATCTACCAGTAACTCGTCGCGGATGTTCCTGTTTACCGAGTCGATAGCCTCGAAAATCGTTTGGCAGTTTTGTACATAGGGAGAGAACCGTTCAAAGAAATCTTTGCGCCACGTTTCCCGTGTCTCATTCAGACAGGCATACGGGAGTACTTCATTGAAAAATATCGAATCGGGGATTGCTTGTGCCCAAGCGAATTGATTCCGGGCTTTGTAGGCATATTCGACGTTTTCTGACAAGATGTCGGCCGACAACGATTTTAAATCTCGTTCGGGCATATAGGCAATCAGGAACGCAACGCCGTCTTTCTGTTCTGCCGGTGCGTCGGACAAAACTTTTTTCAGGTTCTCGGCATTTTCTCCGGCTTTGGAAAAGGCTTCATCCAGCAACGAGTGGTATGCTGGGGATACTCCCGGGTATTGGGAGCAGCTGCATAAGGCGATGCAGATAACAAGCAAAAGGTGTCTCATAATAAGATCGATTGAAATGTCGAGATAAAAATAGCGAAAAACCGTTGCGTATAAAAACAATTGTGTCGGAAAATTTTCTTTTCCGACACAGGTTGTATTAAGATGCTGAAAGTAGGCTATATGTATTATTTAATTTTTACCTCCATTTCAGGAGCGATCAGTTTGTATCCTTTACCGTGAATGTTGATAATTTCGATAGAGGGATCGTCTTTCAAGTGTTTACGTAATTTGGTAATATATACGTCCATGCTGCGGGCGTTGAAATAGTTGTCGTCTATCCAAATAGTTTTCAGGGCGAAGTTTCTTTCCAGGATTTCATTGACGTGGGCGCAAAGCAGGCTCAGCAATTCAGACTCTTTGGTGGTCAGTTTGGTTACTTTTTCACCGATAGACAGAACCTGTTTCTGGGTATCGAAAGTAAATTGTCCGATTTTGTACATATTTACCTCTTTGCCTTTTTTCCCTTTTACCCGGCGCAGGATGGCTTCGATACGGAACACCAGCTCTTCCATGCTGAATGGTTTGGTAATGTAGTCGTCGGCTCCGATTTTGAATCCTTCCAGAATATCTTCTTTCAAGGTTTTTGCCGTCAAGAATACGATGGGTACTTCGCTGTTTATGGCACGAATCTCCTGAGCCAGTGTGAATCCGTCTTTTTTAGGCATCATAACATCCAATACGCACAAATCGTATTTCCCTTTCAGGAAAGCCTTGTATCCGCTTTCTCCATCTGAGAAAAGGTCAGCTGCAAATCCTTTTGCCTGTAAATATTCTCTTAATAACATGCCAAGATTTTCATCGTCTTCGCATAATAATACATGTAATCTTTCTTCCATAATTCTTAGTTTTTTATTAGAGGTAAAGTAATTATAAATTTCGTTCCCACTTCATATTCGCTTTCTACCCGGATCGTTCCTTTGAGCTCGCGAACAATCTTGTTTACATACGCCAGTCCCAAACCGAATCCTTTTACGTTGTGTACGTTACCGGTCGATACCCGGTAGAATTTATCGAATATTTTCTTTAAATCGTCTTTCTTTATGCCTATACCGTTGTCTTGTATGGAGATTTCTATTTTGTCTCCCGTGTTCCACGTCTTGATAAACAAGGCAATGGGACGCCCCTCTTTGCTGTATTTGACCGCATTGTCCAGCAGGTTGAAGATGACGTTGGTAAAATGCATTTCATCTACGGTTGCCATGGACTCGGTGGCCGACAAGTCCGTTTCTATCGTTCCGCCGAATTTTTCGACCTTCAGTTTGAAGGTGGTAGCCACCGATAGAACGAGATCGTTTATATCTACGCTGGTCAGTTTCAGCATGGTTTTCTGCCGTTCAAACATGGACATCTGCAAAACCTTTTCTACTTGGAATCTCAGCCGCTTGGTTTCGTCGTTTATGACACCCGATATGTGTTGAAACATCTGGGGGCTTTTCGATACGGCCGGGTCGTTTAGCATCTGGGCCGCCAATGATATGGTTGATATGGGCGTTTTGAATTCATGTGTCATGTTGTTGATAAAGTCCGACTTCATTTCTGTCAGCCGTTTTTGGCGGAATGCCGTTACAATGGTAAACAGGAATGTTATCAACAGTACCAGTGTGAAGAAGAACGATGGGATGAAAATCTTCATGGTGCTGTATATGTAGTTGGGCCTTGTCGGGAAATATACATCTAATTTGTATGTCGAATTGTCGTTCGGAAACAACTGTTGGGTAAACAGGTTTACTTTGTTCTTGGGTTGATAGTCGGGCGACTTGGCAATAATGGAGCCTTCGTTGGTGGAGATGGCAAGTTGGAACGGTACATTCAGACCGTTGTTTTGCAACTCTTGTCTTAAATACATTTCGGCTTTTCGGATATCTACCCGTTCGGTAATGGGCCGATTGTTGGAGGTTCGCAATATCTCCATGGTCAGTTCGTCTAAAAGATAACGTTGGTACAGGACTCTTCTTTCCAACGTTTCCTGTATCTCTTGAAATGACGAAACAATTGTTTTCCCGCCATGTTTGATCGAAAGGTTTACCCGGGGCTTTGCCTGTTGCGTCAGCGTGTCGTTTGACGGGTCGGGGGTGGCAGCATAATTGCCTATTTCGTTTTCGTACCGTATCTGGTCTTGCAGGTCGTCGATCAGGTATTTTTTCGTCTCTTCTTTTTCAAGGCTTCGGCTTACCCCCCAGAGACATCTTTTGACGATTTCGCTGAATTGATCTTCCCGCATTTTCACTATATTACCCATATAGCTGATTTGCAAATAGAGCAATCCGGCAAAAGTAAAGGCCATAATCAGTACCAATAACCAAATCGTCGATTTTTTCATTTTTTTTTCTAAGTAAACAATGTTCTACTTTTTAGGCAAAACCTAAATGTTTGTTCACATACGCAATATTTTGTCAAATTCATTATAATAAACAAAACAATTTACGTTTTTGTTTAAACTACGAAGTCTCTTTTGATGGCTTCTTGTTTAACACTTCGACGCAAATTTAATAAATGAATGTTTAAACACAAAAAACGACATAGGGTATTCTATGCCGTTTTTTGCTTTTTTAACATCTCTAATTCGGGTCTTTATTCTTTTTCGTTTTCTTGTTGAGCTTCGTATTCTTTCAGTAATTTTTCCTGAACGTCGCCCGGAACAAGCTCGTAAGAGGCGAATTTCATGGAGAAAGAGGCCCTTCCTCCTGTTATGGAACTCAGGGACGTGGAGTATGAAGACATCTCTTTCAGGGGCACTCTTGCCTGGATTTTTTCAAATCCTTTTTCGCTTGACATACCCATGATAATGGCTCTTCGCCCTTGCAGGTCGCTCATTACGTCGCCCATCTTGTCTGCGGGAACGAATACCGAAACATCATATACCGGTTCGAGAATCTTGGGGCCTGCATTTTTGAATGCTTCGCTGAATGCGTTGCGGCCGGCCAGTCGGAATGAGATTTCGTTTGAATCTACCGGATGCATCTTCCCGTCATATACGCATACACGTACATCCCGGGCGTATGAGCCGGTCAGAGGTCCTTGTTCCATTCTGTCCATCAACCCTTTGAGTATGGCCGGCAAAAAGCGAGCGTCGATGGCACCCCCTACGATACAATTGACAAAGATGAGCTTTCCGCCCCATTCCAGATCGATGGTTTGGGTATCTCTTACGTTCATTTTGTACTCTTGTCCGCCAAAACGGTAGGTATCCGGAGCAGGCATTCCTTCTGTATAGGGTTCTATAATTAGATGTACTTCTCCGAATTGTCCTGCACCGCCCGACTGTTTTTTATGCCGGTAGTCAGCACGGGCTGCTTTGGTGATGGTTTCGCGATAGGGAATCTTGGGCTCGAAGAATTCAATCGGCATTTTGTCGTTGTTTTCGATACGCCATTTCAGGGTACGCAGGTGGAATTCTCCCTGTCCCGACACGATGGTTTGTTTCAGCTCTTTGGATTGGGTTACTTCCCACGTGGGGTCCTCTTCGTGCATCCGGGTCAGTATTTCGCTTAATTTTTCGGCATCGGCTTCGTTTACCGGTTTAATGGCCCGCCGCATTTTGGGTTCGGGATATTTGATGAAGTCGAATTTGTATTCGCACCCTTTTCCGTTGAGCGTATTGCCGGTACGTACATCTTTCAGTTTGACGGTAACGCCGATGTCCCCCGCTTCCAGCGCTTCCACTTTGGTGCGTATTTGCCCCGAGGTGCAGTAAATCTGGGCGATACGTTCACGGCTGCCGCGGGTTACATTAATCAGGTCATCACCCTCTTTTACTTTTCCGGACATTACTTTGAAATACGAAACTTCGCCAATATGCGGTTCTACGGTTGTTTTGAAAACGTACAGGCTGGTAGGGCCATTGGCATCGGGAGCAACCTCTTCGCCTGATATGGTTTCGGGTTTCGGCATTTCGCTGACAAAGGGAACCACGTTTCCGAGGAATTCCATCATCCGGCGTACACCCATGTCGCGTAATGCGCTTACGCA